>JBOHED010000531.1:0-4275 GCA_050700915.1 Actinopolymorphaceae bacterium
CCCACTCCCTCGTCTATGCGTACCGGGACCGCAGGGCGCGCAAGGGCGACTTCCGGCGACTGTGGATCACCAGGATCAACGCCGCCGCCCGGCAGAACGGCATGACCTACAACCGGTTCGTCCAGGGCTTGAAGGCCGCCGGTGTCGAGGTCGACCGGAAGATGCTCGCCGACCTCGCCGTCACCGACGCGGCGGCGTTCAAGACACTCGTCGAGGTTGCCAGGAAATCGCTGCCGGCCGAGACAGACGCTGCGGCCTGACGCAGATCCGCCACGCAAGCACGATTTCTCAAGCGACGTTGACATCCGTGGCCGGTCCGGAGCTCACCGACCTGCGCGCCAGCCGGGTGGTCGCAGCGCGCCGGCTCCTCAAGAGAGCGTTCCGGTCCCGTGGTCGGCAGTTCCTCGCCGAGGGTCCGCAGGCTGTGGGCGAGGCGCTGGCGCTTCCGGGCATCGTACGGGAGTTGTTCGCGACAGCTCCCGCAGCACAGCGCTATCCCGAGTTGCTCGCGGCCGCCGATCGCGGAGATGTGCACGTACGCCTGGTCTCCGGCGAGGTCTTCGACAGCCTCGCTCAGACGGTGACACCGCAGGGCCTCCTCGCGGTGTGCTCCTTCGTCGACGTGGCCTACCCCGAGGTCGTCGACGCCTCGCCTCAGCTGGTAGCCGTACTGGCGCAGGTGCGGGATCCCGGCAATGCCGGCACGGTCCTGCGGTGCGCGGACGCCGCGGGCGCCGACGCGGTGGTGTTCACCGACGCGTCGGTCGATGTCTACAACCCGAAGTGCGTCCGTGCGTCCGCGGGCAGTCTGTTCCACCTGCCGGTCGCGGTGGGGATGCCGGCGGCCGAAGGCGTCAGCGGACTCCGGGACCGAGGGGTCACGGTGCTGGCCGCGGACGGTGCCGGCGAGGTCGACCTCGAAGTCGCGGGTGAGCGCGGCCTGCTGGCCGGTCCGACGGCGTGGATCTTCGGAAACGAAGCCTGGGGCCTGCCGCCCGCCACCCGTGAGCTGGTCGACGCGGTTGTCCGCGTACCCGTCTACGGCCGTGCGGAGAGCCTCAACCTCGCGACGGCGGCGGCCGTGTGCCTCTATGCCTCGGCCCGCGCCCAGCGTGGTCCGGGCGGCTGCCGTGCCCCCAACGAGCGGGCTCCCTAGACTTTGCCAGGCGTACGACCTGATGAGGGGATCCTCCGATCAAAGATGTCCGGCCCGAATTCGAACTATGACCCGGTAGAGGTCACCCCGCTGCACCCTGACGAGGTGGCGCGGATGCGCGACGAGGCGCTGTCCGCGATCGCGGCGGCCAACGATCTCGACGCGCTGCGCGACGCACGCCTCGCCCACGCCGGTGACCGCAGCCCGCTCGCCCTCGCCAACCGCGAGATCGGCTCCCTGCCGCCCCAGGCGCGCAAGGACGCCGGCATCCGGATCGGCGCGGCCCGCAAGGCGGTCAATGAGGCGCTCGCCGCCCGCCAGAGCGCGCTCGAGCAGGAGCGTGAGGCCAGGATCCTCGTCGAGGAGGCCGTCGACGTCACGCTGCCGTGGGACGTCGAGCCTCGCGGCGCCCGGCATCCTTTGACGACTGTGCAGGAACGCATCGCCGACGTCTTCGTGGCGATGGGCTGGGAGGTTGCCGAAGGGCCCGAGGTCGAGGCCGAGTGGCTGAACTTCGACGCGCTCAACATCCCACCGGACCATCCCGCGCGGACGACGATGGACACGTTCTTCGTCGACCCGGAGGAGGCCGGCGTCGTCCTGCGTACCCACACCTCTCCCGCCCAGGCGCGCACGATGCTGGCCCGCAAGCCGCCGATCTACGTCGTCTGCCCGGGACGCACCTACCGCACGGACGAGCTCGACGCCACGCACACGCCCGTCTTCCACCAGGTCGAGGGCCTGGTCGTCGACGAGGGCATCACGATGGCGCACCTCAAGGGCACGCTCGACCACTTCGCACAGGCGATGTTCGGCGAAGGCATTAAGACCCGGCTTCGTCCGTACTACTTCCCGTTCACCGAGCCGAGTGCCGAGCTCGACCTGCAGTGCTTCGTGTGCCGCGGTGCGTCCGTCGGCAACCCAAACCGGCCGTGCCGCACCTGTGCGAGCGAGGGCTGGATCGAATGGGGCGGCTGCGGTGTCGTCAATCCTCGGGTGCTCACCGCCTGCGGTGTCGACACCGACCGCTACTCCGGCTTCGCGTTCGGCATGGGGATCGAACGCACGCTGATGTTCCGGCACGGCATCGCCGACATGCGCGACATGGTGGAGGGTGACGTGCGGTTCACCCAGGCGTTCGGATGGGAGAGCTGATGCGGGTCCCGATCTCGTGGCTGCGGGAGTACGTCGACCTGCCCGCCACGGTCAGCGCCCGCGAGGTGGCCGACCGGCTGATCCGGGCCGGGCTCGAGGTCGAGGCGGTCGACGAGGTGGGTACCGACGTCACCGGCTCGCTGGTGGTCGGCCGGGTCCTGTCGTACGCCGAGGAGACGCACAAGAACGGCAAGACCATCCGCTGGTGCAGCGTCGACGTCGGCGAAGGCGGGGCGACCCAGCCGCGCGGCATCGTCTGTGGTGCCCGCAACTTCGCCGAGGGCGACCTCGTCGTCGTGGCCCTGCCGGGCACGGTGTTGCCGGGCGGGTTCACCATCGGCGCCCGCCGGACCTACGGCCACGTGTCGGACGGCATGATCTGCTCGGCTCTCGAACTCGGCCTCGGTGACGACCACACCGGCATCATCGTGCTGGGCCCTCGCGAGGCGGTCGAACCCGGCGCCGATGCGATCGCTCTGCTGCGCTTGCGTGACGACGTGCTCGACATCGCCACCACGCCCGACCGCGGCTACACCATGTCCATCCGCGGGGTCGCGCGCGAGGCGGCGACGGCGTTCGGTCTGGCGTTCACCGATCCGGTCGAGGCTCCGCCGACTTCTGGCAAGGGAGGACTGCCGGAGCCGTCCGACGCCGGATATCCGGTGCGGGTCGACGACTCGGTGGGCTGCCCGTCGTTCGCGGCGGTGACCGTGGTGGGTTTCGACCCGGCCACCCCGAGCCCACGGTGGCTGCAGCGGCGGATCCAGCTGGGCGGGATGCGGCCGATCTCACTCGGTGTCGACGTCACCAACTACGTGATGCTCGACCTCGGCCAGCCGATCCACGGCTGGGACCGTGCGCTGCTGCGTGGCCCGATCGGTGTCCGCCGGGCCGAGCCGGGGGAGAAGCTGCAGACCCTCGACGGCGTGACCCGGGAGCTCGATCCCGAGGACCTCGTCGTCACCGACGACTCCGGCCCGGTCGGACTCGGCGGCGTCATGGGCGGTGCTACCACGGAGCTGTCGGAGCGGACGACCGACATCGTGGTCGAGGCGGCGTACTGGGATCCGGTCACGATCGCGCGTACCTCCAGGCGGCACAAGCTGTCGAGTGAGGCGTCCAAACGGTTCGAGCGGGGTGTCGACTCGCACCTGCAGGCCTTCGCGGCGCGGCGGGTCGCCGAGCTGCTCGTCGAGATCGGCGGTGGTCGGATCGAGGACGGCACCACGCTGGTCGGTGTGGCCCCGCCGCGGAAGCCGCTCCCGATCCCGGCCGACCACCCGTCCCGCGTCGCCGGCTACGACATCGCCACGGAGCCGACCGTACGCCGGCTGCGGGAGGTCGGCTGCGAGGTCACGTCCTCCGGCGGCACGTTGGCGGTCACCCCACCGTCGTGGCGGCCTGACCTCACCGACCCCAACGACCTTGCCGAGGAGGTCATCCGGCTCGAGGGCTACGACGCGGTGCCGAGTGTGTTGCCGGTCGCTCCGCCCGGGCGTGGGCTGACGGCCGACCAACGGCTGCGTCGCCTGATCGGCCAGGCGCTGGCGGGGGCGGGCTATGTCGAGGTGCTGGCGTACCCCTTCGTCGGGGTCACGGAGTTCGACCGGTTGCTGCTTCCCGCCGACGACGCCCGCCGGCGGGCGCTCCGGCTGGCCAACCCGCTGTCGGAGGAGCAGCCGTTGCTGCGTACGACCCTGCTGCCTGGCCTGCTCGACACGGCTCGGCGCAATGTCGGTCGTGGCATGACCGACCTTGCGCTCTTCGAGGTCGGCCTGGTCTTCCGCCCGGAGTCGGACACACCGCCAGCACCGCGGCTCCCCGTCGACCACCGGCCAACCGACGACGAGATAGCGGCCCTCGACGCCGCCCTCCCGGTCCAGCCCCGGCGGGTCGGAGTCGTCCTCTGCGGCGAGCGGGAGCGCTCCGGCTGGTGGGGCGGCGGTCGGCAGGCCGGATGGGCC
>JBOHED010000532.1:0-4111 GCA_050700915.1 Actinopolymorphaceae bacterium
CTGCACCTGGCCGACACCGCCGCGCTGACCCTCCCGGAGGTCGATCCGGACTTCGATCCCGGGCCGCTCGGCCGGGCCGTCCTCGACGTCCTCGACTCCGGCGGCGGGTTCTTCTTCCGCAACCTGGCCACCGCCGTGAGCACCGGGTCGCACTCCGGATCCGGCGCCGGACCGGACCTCGGACCCGCCGCCGGTTCTCTCAACGACGACACCGCCCTGGTCACCGCCCTGTGGGATCTGGTCTGGGCCGGCCATCTCACCGGCGACACGCTGGCACCGCTGCGGTCCCTGCTCGGCAGCGGGTCGTCGGCGCACAGGTCGCGGTCCCGAACACCGCGGGCGCGGTTCGCCGGTGGGCGGGCACCGTTGCGTGGCCGCGGGCGTCCCGCCATGCCCAGCCGTACCGGACCGCCGATCGCCGCAGGGCGCTGGTCGCTGTTGCCCGGACGCGATCCGGACCCGACCCGGCGGGCCCATGCGGCGGCCGAGGCGTTGCTCGACCGTTACGGCGTACTGACCCGGGGAGCCGCGGTCTCCGAACGGGTGCCGGGCGGGTTCGCGGCGGTCTACCAGGTCTTGAAGGCGTTCGAGGAGACTGGCCGCTGCCGCCGGGGCTACTTCGTCGCCGGCCTCGGGGCGGCGCAGTTCGGCATGGCAGGGGCGGTCGACCAGTTGCGGGCCGAGTCCCCCGGTGGCACCCCGACGACGCTGGTCCTCGCCGCGACCGACCCCGCCAATCCGTACGGTGCCGCCCTGGACTGGCCCCCCCGCCCCGACCACGTCGCGGAGGGGCAGAGCGGGCACCGTCCGGGCCGCAAGGCGGGCGCCCTCGTCGTGCTGGTGGGCGGCGAGCTCGTCCTCTACGTCGAGCGGGGCGGCCGGACGCTGCTCACCTGGTCCGACGTCCCATCCGTCCTCCAGCCTGCGGTGGATGCCCTGGCCCTCGCCGTGCGCGACGGTGTGCTCGGCCGGCTCAGCGTCGAACGCGTTGACGGCGAAGCGGTGCTGCGTCCTCGCGACGATCCGGGCGGAGTCAGCCCACTGGCGACGGCACTCGAGTCCGCCGGATTCCACACCACCCCTCGCGGACTCCGCCTCCGCGGCTGAATCCGCACACCCGGCAAAGGCGACCCGCAGGTATGGCTCGCCCCAGCCGAATGGGCCTGATCGGCAAAGCGCGCGCTCGGCGGACGGGTTGACGTGCAACGTAACGGTCACCCGGCTCGGAGCGACAGCGCGAGATTGCCGAGTGCCTGGACCGTCCGGGTCTTCTCCTCCGCGGTACCGACGGGAATCACCAGGATCTCGGTGGCGCCCGCGTCGGCGAAGCGGCGCAAACCCCCTTCGACGGCGGCCTCGTCACCGGCGACGACTGTGTCTCCGGGCCCGGCCAACCCCTCCCGATCGAGCACGGCCCGATAGCTGGGAAGCTCTCCCGCCCTGCCGAACGTGTCGTTCACCCGTTGCCGCGCTCCCTCGGGGTCGGCGGTGACGCACACGCACACCGATGCCACCACGGCCGGTGAGCGACGACCGGCGCCTGCGGCCGCCCGATCCAGCGCGGGCCGGATCACCTCACCGATCGTCGGAGGTCCCGCCCATGCCGTGATCGTGCCGTCCGCCAGCTCACCGGCGACCCGCAGCATGACCGGCCCGAGCGCGGAAACCAGGACCGGGGGCGCTTCGGTGCCGGCCACCCCGATCCCGCCGACGGCCGTCCAGCTCTCACCGTGGTAGGCCACGGACTCGCCACGCAGCAACGGCGTCAGGGCGGTCAGGTACTCCCGTGTGTTGCGGCCCGGAGCGGCGAACGACTGGCCGTACTCGCGCTCGATGACCGGCGCGTGGCTAGGTCCGACCCCCAGGGTGAGGCGGTTCCCCGTCGCGGCCTGGACCGTCAGGGCCTGTGCGGCGAGAGCCAGTGGGTGCCGCGGATAGGTCCGGACGATCGCCGTCCCTACCTCGATCCGGTGAACCTGGCGACCCACCACCGCGAGCAGGGTTAGCGGGTCCCAGCTGCCCACTTCGCCGATCCACGCACGTACGTACCCGGCGTCGGCAGCCCCGCTCACCTGCCTGACCACCTCCTCGACAGGTGCTCCGAGTTGTCCTTCGATCCACAGTCCCACCCGCATGCGTCCTCCCTCGTTTCCTGACAGCTCGCGCCTCGCGACCTGACGCCGGCCGGCCTGCACCGGCACCCGGACGGTCGCCGGCGCCTGCCTGCCAGCCAACCGGCGGGAAGGTCCGCGACCAAGACGCGGTTGACCTGTGCAGCGATCAGGAGTCGTGATGGCTGCGGGATGGTGGGCGGCGGACGTGGAGCTTCGGCAGTTGCGCTATTTCGTCGCGGTCGCCGAGGAACTGCACTTCGGCCGTGCCGCGCAACGGTTGCACGTCGTCCAGCCCGCGGTGAGCCAGCAGGTTGCCAGGCTCGAACGGGAGTTCGGCCTCCAGCTTCTGGACCGTACGTCGCGCACCGTCCGGCTGACCGATGCCGGTGAGCGGCTCCTCGCGGAGGCTCGCCACGTCCTCGCGGCCGCCGACCAGGCCAAGGCAGTTGCCTCGCAGCTGGCGACGGCAGGGACCCGGTTCCTCCGGATCGGGACCAGCCCAGGGCTGGCCGCCATAGTGGAGTCCGCCATCGACGCGCTGAGCCGAATCGCGCCTGGCCTTCGTACCGAGCTGGACGGCCGACCAGTGCACGACCAGTTGGCGGCCGTCCGCAGTGGCGAACTGGACCTCGCGCTCGTCCGCGCGGCAACCAACGATCCGGACCTGCGGGCGTTCGAACTGTGGCAGGAGGAGGTGTACGTAGCCGTCCCCACCTCCCACCCCACCGCCCGACAGCTGGCCGTACGGCTCGAGCAGCTCGCCGACCTGGCGCTCCGGCTTCCGACACCCGGGTGTGACCCACTGCTCCGGGACCTCGTGCTCGGCGCCTGTCGTCGCGCCGGATTCGAGCCGCGTGCGGGCCGGCCGGTGTCGACCGTGCCCAACGCTCTGGTGGAGATCGGAACCGGAGCCCAGGAGTGGACGGCGTTCTACGCCGACGGGCAGCACATCGACACACCCAGGAAGGTGGCTGTCATGCCGATGGACCCGCCGCTGACCGTGCCGATCTCACTCGTCATGCCGGTGACCCAGACCCAGGCCTGCGTGTCCGCTCTGCACGAGGCCTTCCAACCCGATTCCACAGGCCGACCCGATTCCGCCACCGGCCCGCCCGAGCCCGCCGCCTCGGTCGCGGCCTCAGCCCAGGGCGCGGCCGACCGCTAGCTTGCGGGTGTCCGGCGCCAGGAGCCGTTCGGCGTCGGCGCTGAGGTCGTCGGGCTTGGTCTGCGACTCGCGCTCGGCGGCGACCCGCGCCTGGTAGATCTCCACCTCGTTCCGGATCCGTGCCTTGTCCCAGCCGAGGACGTCCCCCACCAGGGTCGCGACCGGCTCGGCGGTCTCGGTGCCCCGGTGCGGCACCTCGATGGAGATCCGGGTACGCCTGGCCAGGATGTCGTCGAGGTGCACGGCCGCCTCGTGACTCGCGGCGTACCGTGCCTCGACGCTGAGGTACTCACCCGCGCCGGGCAGCGGTTCGAACAGGCTCCGGTCCTCCTCGGCGAACGCCAGCAGCTCGTCGACCAGGGAGCCGTACCGGTCGAGCAGCCGCTGCATCCGCCAGACCGGGAGGCCGTAGTTGTCCGCGAGGGCGTCGACCTGGTTGACCAGGGCGTGGTATCCCTCCGCGCCTGCCAGGGGCACGTGCTCGGTCACCGACGGCGGAAGGGACTGACCGAGATCGGGGCGGGCCGCGTCGACGGCGTCCTTCGCCATCACCCGGTAGGTGGTGTACTTCCCACCCGCGATCGACACCAGCCCGGGCAGCGGGCGGGCGACCGCGTGTTCGCGGGAGAGCTGGCTGGTCTGCTCGGACTCTCCCGCGAGCAACGGCCGAAGACCGGCGTAGACGCCCTCGATGTCGTCCCGGGACAGCGGAACCGCCAGGACCTCGTTGACGTGCGAGAGGAGGTAGTCGATGTCGGCCCGGCTCGCCGCGGGGTGGGCGAGGTCGAGGGTCCAGTCGGTGTCTGTGGTGCCGATGATCCAGTGGTTGCCC
>JBOHED010000533.1:0-4022 GCA_050700915.1 Actinopolymorphaceae bacterium
ATGCCGGACTGGCTGCGGATTCCAGCCCGGGCCCTTCCGTTCGGCTACGGCATCCAGGCGCTGGTCGACGCGACGACGAAGGGTGCGTCGGTCGCGGACCTGTGGCGGGAACTCGTGCCGCTGGCCGCGTTCGCGGTCCTGCTGCCGGTGCTCGGCGTCGTCGCGTTCAGCCAGGTCGAACGCCTCACCCGCCGGCGCGGGTCGCTCGAGCTCACCTGACCCCGGCTGCACCACAGTCGCACCCCGTCCGCTGGCCTCGATGGGTTCTGGTGGAATGTCGAGGACCGGTGCGGCCGCTCCGACCTCCCTGTGAGGCGACGCCCGCCCCGGGGCGCGCCGAACCCGTGAGGAGCTCTCATGAAGTACCTGTTGATCATGCAGGTGAACCCCAAGATCCTGGACGCCCTGACCGAGGCCGAACGCGAAGAGATCATGAACGGTCACGGCGAGTTCATGAAGACCATCCAGGAGTCCGGCGAGATGATCAGCACCCACGGACTGGCCGACCCGTCGAACAGCTCCGTGGTGCGCCGTCGGGGCGGCGTACCCGCTGTCACCGATGGTCCCTACGTGGAGGCCAAGGAGTACATGGGCGGCTACTACCTCGTCGACTGCGAGAGCAAGGAACGTGCGATCGAGCTCGCCGGCATGATTCCCGACACCAGGATCGAAGGGCTGGCCGTGGAGGTGCGGCCGGTGATGTTCTCCGCCGGGTCGGACATGTGAGGCATACCGACCGGTGACGACGGACACCGCGATCGAGGACCTGCTGCGCACGACCGCGCCGCAGGTCCTCGGCCTGCTCATCCGACGGCATGGCCAGTTCGACGCCTGCGAGGACGCGGTGCAGGAAGCCCTTCTCGCCGCCGCGGTCCAGTGGCCGGACCAGGGTGTACCGTCCGATCCGCGTGCCTGGCTCCTCACCGTCGCCGGGCGGCGGCTGACCGACCAGTGGCGCAGTGACAGCGCCCGGCGGCGGCGCGAGGACACCGTGGCCGCCCAGGTGCCGGCCCACGAGCAGGTCCTCCCCGGACCGGACGACGAGCACCTGTCTCACGACGACGACACCCTGACCCTGCTGTACCTGTGTTGCCATCCCGCCGTCTCCGAACCGGCGCAGGTCGCGCTCACCCTGCGTGCCGTCGGCGGCCTGCGGACCGCGGAGATCGCCCACGCGTTCCTCGTGCCCGAGGCCACCATGGCGCAACGGATCAGCCGGGCCAAGCAGCGGATCAAGGCCAGCGGCGCGGGCTTCCACCTGCCCGACGAACCCGAACGCAGCGACCGGCTTCGGGTGGTCCTGCACGTGCTGTACCTGATCTTCAACGAGGGTTACACCGCGACGTCGGGACCCGAGCTGGCGCGTGGCGCGCTCACCGACGAGGCGATCCGGCTCACCCGCCAGGTCCACCGGCTCCAGCCCGACGACGGTGAGGTCGCCGGCCTGCTCGCGCTCATGCTGCTGACCTATGCCCGCCGCGCTGCCCGCACCACCGCCGACGGTGCCATGGTGCCGCTCGCGGACCAAAACCGCGGCCGCTGGGACCGGGCGCTCATCGAGGAGGGCGTCGCGCTGGTCAGCCGGACCCTGGCGCGGTCCTCGCTCGGTGCGTACCAGCTCCAGGCCGCGATCGCCGCGGTCCACGCCGAAGCCGGGAGTACGCAGGAGACCGACTGGCGGGAGATCCTGCTCCTCTACAAGATCCTGGACCGCATCTCCCCCAACCCGATGACGACGCTCAACCGCGCGGTCGCGACCGCGATGGTGGACGGACCGCGGGCGGGCCTGGACCTGCTGGCCACGCTCGACACCGACACGCGGGTTGCCGGCCACCACCGCATCGACGCCGTACGCGGACACCTGCTGGAACTCGCCGGCGACCACGCCGCGGCACGGTCCTGCTACCAGGCCGCCGCGCGCGGCACGATCAGCATTCCGGAGCGGCGCTATCTCCAGTCCCAGGCCACCCGACTTGCCGACACCACGAGCCAGCCGCCGGCAGACCCCGCACCGTAAGGCGCTAGCGGCGCCAGGCGGGGGTGTGCCCCAGCAGCTTGGCGAGCTGTTCGTCGTACGGAAGGAAGTAGTCGTCGAGCTGCTTGCGTACCGGCTCGGGCATCGGCTCACTCGGCCGGGCATTGTGCTGCGGGAACGCCGGTGGCAGCCACGACGGCAGGCCGAGGAAGTCGAGCACGTCGTCGTAGGTCGATGCCGGGTTGGCGAAGAAGTCCTCGCTCTCGATCACGTGGACGCACTCACTGCCGAAGAGGTCGATCGCGGCCTGGAGCTGTTCGACGTAGCGGCCACGGGCGACGTAGGCATGGTGCCGGTGGGCATCGCTCTGATAGCCCGGGTCGGACGTCAGCCGCTCGA
This sequence comes from Actinopolymorphaceae bacterium, assembly GCA_050700915.1. GTDB lineage: Bacteria > Actinomycetota > Actinomycetes > Propionibacteriales > Actinopolymorphaceae > Thermasporomyces. The sequence continues at coordinate 2,375 of JBOHED010000533.1, forward strand.
CCTCGCCGGCCAGGCGTTCCGGCTCCAGCTCGAGTGCGCGTTCGAACGTCTCGGACTCGAACTCCCGCGCCACGCCGTGCTTGTACGCCGACCACGCCCGCTCGACCGGATCGCGCACCATGACGATGAGCCGGACTCCGGGCAGGTCGCGAGCGATCCTCGGCAGGGCGAGCGGATGGTAGAGGTAGTAGCCGCAGGACTCCATGGCCTGCGGTTCGCCCGACCCGACCGACCAGTTGCCGGCCCGCCGCCGGGCGGTGGAGAGCAACGGGAAGTGCGCGCGGTACCACGCGGGTCCGCGGTCGTAGTGGAGGTCGAAGTAGTTGACGCCCTTGTGCAGGACGGGCCCCGCGACGACAGGATGCGCGATGAGTGCCCGGTGCAACGAGGTGGTGCCGCAGCGCTGGCCGCCGACGATCAGAAAGCTGGGGACGAGACGTCCACCGGAGGTGTAGCGCCCGATCGTGCGGGTCACCGCCCGGCCGGACCGCTTCACCCAAGGCGGCGCTGCCGCGCGCAGTCCCCCCTCCGAACCCCCGGCACCCCGCGGACTCGTCTCGCTCACCTCGTGCGCACCTCCACGACCAGTCGCGTCGGGTTGGACAGTTGCGTGGCCCGGAACGGCGCCTGCCGTTCGAGGCCCACACCGAACGTCAGACTGCCGCCGAGGTTGCGAGCCAGCAGGACTTCCTTGACCTGCGGCTGCCCTGGGGCGAGGTCGGGCCGCACCGCCAACCGGTTCTTGGTGTTCGGGTTCGTCAGGCTGAACTCCACCTCGAGCAGGGCGTTACCCGCCAGCGGAAGTGGCTCGTCCTCCGGATGGGCCCGGAGGGCGTCGATGTAGCGCACCCGGAACTTCGGCAGGACCTCGGTGTCGGCGAAGGTGAAGGTGACAGTTTCCACCCCGTCGCCCGTCCCGGCCTCGAGGTCGACGAGACGGGCCGACGCGTCGCTCTTGTGGGCGATGGGGGACTCGGCGAACTCCCCGCCCTCCCCGGTCGACACCGAACGCATCGGCTCCCCGTCGGAACCCGCCGCTGCCTGCCCTGGACCGCCGGCGCCACCGTCACCCCAGTACCCGAGCAACGAACACGAGGTGCCGGCGAGACCGAGCGCCACCACCAGTACGTACGCCGGCAGGCGGCGAGCCACCGACGGGACGCGGCCGCCCACGGTGCCGCGGGTCCCGCGGACCCGGTCAGCCGCCGTCATCCGCCTGGTCCGATCAGGAAGGACCACATCGTGGCCTGGGAGCTTGGGGCGTTGGCGGTCGCGACGAGCGAGCCCTTCGCGCCGGTGCCGGCGGCCGCCGCGCCGTCGGTGAGCAGCGTCGAGATCCGGCCGGCTCCGGTGCCGTAGGAGTCGATCCGCCTGGTCTGGCCGGTCGGGGCGGTCCACGCCGTCGTCGCCGAGGTCTTGTCCGCCCAGTAGCTCACCAACCAGGCGCCGGCGACACCCTGCACTCCCGGCGTGGTGTGCGCCGTGCGAGAGGTGGTCTCGGCCGCGCTGGCGGAGGAACGCAGCACCGGGTTCGGCCCGCGATAGGCCACCACCGTCAGGTCACCCTTCGCGTAGTCGGACATGGCCACCTTGACCGTCGCACCCGCGTCGGTCGCCGAGGCTTCCTTCTGCCAGACCCGGGTCACCA
>JBOHED010000534.1:0-2940 GCA_050700915.1 Actinopolymorphaceae bacterium
CGCACACCGGCTGACCTTCCGGCATTCTGCGCGGCCCTGCTCCGCCAGCTGGGCTGACCCGCGGCCAGCGGCACGGCAACGGCAACGACAACGGCAACGGCAGGCAGCAACGGCAAGGGGTGTTCATGATCAAGCGGCACTTATGGGGGTTTTTCGGGCCGAACAACCCCCATAAGTGCCGCTTGATCATGGTCCGCCTCGCCGCCTCGCCGCCTCGCCGCCCGTCCGGACCCGTCCCCCCGTCCGGACCGCCACGCGGGAGGGCAACCTCCGGCGGGGGGACGCCGTCAGACGAGGTATGAACGCTCGTGGACTGCTCGGAAGCCTCGCCCTACTCGTGGCCGCCGGAGGCGTCGCGGGATGCGGTGGAGGAGTGACGACCGTGCTCCCAGGCAGTGGATCAGGGGCTGACGACCGGCTGCCGGGACGTACGTACCTCTCGACCGACGTCACCGACGAGGGCGCGCCGCGGCAGCTGGTCGACGGCACCCGGATCAGCCTGGGGTTCACCGACGACGGCCGGGTGCTCGCCCAGGCCGGCTGCAACTCCATGTCCGGCCAGGCGACGATCGACGACGGCCGGATCGACGTGGACGGCGGGCTCGCCACCACCGAGATGGGCTGCGACCCGGCCCGCCACGACCAGGACGAGTGGCTGGCCAAGGTCCTGGCGTCGGGCCCCGAGTGGCGGCTCGACGGCCACCAGCTGACCCTCACCTCGGGCGACACGAAGCTCGTGCTGCTCGACCGCAAGGTCGCCCAGCCCGACCGTCCGCTCGAGGGCACCCGCTGGAAGCTCACGTCGATCATCGACGGCGAGGCCGCCTCATCGGTGCCGAAGCTCGAGAAGACGCCGTACGTCGAGTTCGCCGACAACGGCGAGGTCAAAGGCTTCGACGGCTGCAACGGCGTCGGCGGCACCGCGAAGGTCGAAGGCTCGACCATCGAGTTCGGGTCGCTCATGGGCACCCTGATCGCGTGCCCAGGCGACGCGGGCGAGGTCGAGACCACGGTCCTCGACGTGCTCAAGGGCAAGGTCAGGTTCGCGATCGACGCCGACCAGCTCCGCCTGAAGCACCCGGACGGCAAGGGCCTCGTCTTCACCGCCGCGCCCGGGGCCGGCAAGGACCGCTGATCTCCGGCCACCCGGACCCGACCGGGACGCCCGCACGGACCGACCGGCACGCCCGCTTTGCCGGGCCACGTAGGGTCGATGCCGTGGCCCCAGATGCGTTGGTCGTCGGCTTCGACCTGGATATGACCCTCATCGACTCCCGTCCCGGCATCGCGGCGGTCTGGGACGCGGTGTCCGCGCAGACCGGCGTGCACGTCGACAGCGCCATGGCCGTGACCCGGCTCGGGCCTCCCCTCGACCACGAGGCCGCGCACTGGTTCCCGCCGGACCAGGTCCCCGCCGCCGTCGCCCTCTACCGCGAGCTCTATCCCGACCTGGCAGTCGGCAACGCCACGCTGCTGCCGGGTGCGGCCGAGGCGATCAAGGCCGTACGCCGGCACGGCGGCAAGGTGCTGGTCGTCACCGCCAAGAACGAACCACACGCCCGGCTCCACCTCGACCACCTCGGCATCGAGGTCGACGAGATCGCCGGCGGGGTCTGGGCCGAGGAGAAGGGCACCGTCCTGGCCGCGCACGACGCCACGATCTACGTGGGCGACCACCTGGGCGACATCGCCGGCGCGCGAGCGGCGGGGGCGTTGGCGCTGGGAGTCCCGACCGGTCCGGTGCCGGCGGAGGAGCTGCGGGCGGCCGGGGCAGACGTCGTACTCCCCGATCTGGCCGACTTTCCGTACTGGCTCGACGAACACGTACTCACCACCCGGCTGGCCGCACTCGAGGCCCAGCTGACCGCCCTGGGCTCGCTCGTGGTCGCGTTCTCCGGCGGCGCGGACTCGGCGTTCCTGCTCGCGGCGGCCGTCCGCGCGCTCGGCGCGGAGAACGTCGCCTCGGCCACGGCCGTGTCGCCGTCCCTGCCGGACGCCGAGCTCGCACCGGCCCGGGAGTTCGCCGCATCGCTCGGGGTCCGCCATCTCACGCCGCGGACCGACGAGATGTCCCGAGACGGCTACCGCGCCAACGACGGGGACCGCTGCTACTTCTGCAAGGCGGAACTGCTCGAGGTCGTCACGCCGATCGCCGCCGAACTCGGCATCGCCAACGTCGCGACCGGTACGAACGCCGACGACGCGCGCGCCGGGTTCCGCCCGGGCATCCGCGCGGCCGCCGAGCGGGGCGCCGTGACCCCCCTCAAGGACGCCGGGCTCACCAAGGAACAGATCCGCGAGGCGTCCCGCCGCTGGGGCCTGGCGACCTGGGACAAGCCGGCCGCGGCGTGTCTGTCGAGCCGGATCGCGTACGGCCTCTCGATCACCCCTGCCCGGCTCGCCCGCGTCGAACAGGCGGAGGTCGCGCTCCGCGCGGTCCTGGCCGAAGCCGGCGTTCCCGTCGCCAACCTGCGCGTCCGCGACGTCGGGGACACCGGGCGGATCGAGGTCGACGCCGATCACGTCGAGGCGGTCGCGGCGCTGCCGGCGGCCCACGAGGCGGTGCTGGCGGCAGGCTTCGAGACCGCGGAGGTGGATCCGAACGGCTTCCGGTCCGGCTCCATGAACGATCTCCTGCCCGACCCTTCCCGCTTCCGCTGAGGCGAGGCGTTCTAAGAGGTAGAGCCCCAGCCGTCCGTACGTCTACGCTTGGAGCGGCCCCCGTTCGTACGGGGGCCCAGTCATGATTACTGAGTCATGAGTACACCGTCATGAGAGCGCGGAACGCCCGGTGCCGCTGCTCTCTCCCACCCAGAGGTTCCATCCGAGCGAGGTCGATGTGCCGGCAGGCAAGGTGAAGTGGTACGACGCGGACAAGGGCTTTGGCTTCCTCACCAAGGATGAGGGAGGGGATGTCTATGTCCGGGCGTCCGCGCTGCC
>JBOHED010000535.1:0-4832 GCA_050700915.1 Actinopolymorphaceae bacterium
GCTGCGAACCCTGGCTCGATCAACCGCGCCACCGCAGGCTCGGCCACCGCGCCCAGACCCACCGTGCACAGGGTGATCCCGAGCTGGGCGCCGGCCATCATCAGCGACACGCGTTGGATCGCCCACATGGTGGCGCGGGCCCGCCGCGACCCGGCCTCGACGCGAGGTTCGATCTGGCTGCGGCGCACGGACACGAGGGCGAATTCCGCACCCACGAAGAACGCGTTGCCGGCAAGGAGCAGAAAGGCGACCAGCAGCGCCGTCGGCGTACTCACCGGTCGGCCCTCCCGCTTGCCGACGGCTCACTGGCCGACGGTTCGCTGGCCGACTTCCCGCTGGCCGACGGCTCCCGCGGCACGATGCGTACCTCGTCGATGCGGTGGCCGTCCATGCGTTCGACGACAAGGGTGAACCCGTTGACCGCCACCGAGTCGCCGACGATGGGCACCTGCCCCAGCTCGTGCAGGACGAGGCCGGCGATCGTGTCGTACCGGTCGTGCGCCTCCGGCAGCCGCAACCCGGTGCGACCACGCAGCTCGTCCGGACGCAGGAGGCCGGACACGAGCCAGCCCTCGCCGGTCCGGCGGTACGAAGGAGCCGGCTGGTCGTGTTCGTCGGACACCTCGCCGACGATCTCCTCGACCACGTCCTCGAAGGTGGCGATTCCGGCCGTGCCGCCGTACTCGTCCAGGACGACGGCGAGTTCCGTCCCGGCATCCCGCAGCGCCCACAGCACCTCGTCCAGCGGAGCGGTGTGCGGCAGCCGCAGCGGCGGCTTGGCCAGCGGTCCGACGGGTGTCGAGGCCCGTTTGTCCCGCGGTACGCCGACCACCTGGCTGAGCTCGATCACACCCACCACGTCGTCGAGGTCGCCACCCGCGACCGGGAGCCGCGACACGCCATGTTCGCGGGCGAGGTCGATCACCCGCTGAACCGGGTCGGTCGCCTCGACCCAGACCAGTCGGGTCCGTGGCGTAAGAACGTCGCGGGCCTGCTTGTCGTCGAACCGCAGCATGCGTTCCACCAGGTCGGCGGTGGACGCAGGGAGCTTGCCGGACGCCGCGGACGCGCGGACGACGGACACGAGCTCCTCCGGGGTACGCGCCGACGCGAGCTCCTCCTGCGGTTCGACGCCGAGAGCCCGGACGATCCGGTTGGCGATGCCGTTCAGGAGGTTGGTGAGCGGCCGGGTGAGCAGCGTGAACGCCCGCTGAGGGCCCTGGATCACGCGGGAGACGGCGTACGGATGGGCGATCGCGAGGTTCTTCGGCACCAGCTCGCCGAGCACCATCGTGGCCAGGGTCGCGAGGACGAGCGCGATGCCGAGAGCGATCCCGCCGACCGCGCCGGCCGGCGTACCCACCGCCTCGAGGGGCGTTCGGATGAGAACTGCGACGGAGGGTTCGGCGAGCCAGCCGATCGCCAGGTTGGTCGCCGTGATCCCGATCTGTGCACTCGACAGCTGGGTCGAGAGAGTACGCACGGCCGCCTGGACCCCGCGTGCACCAGGCACCCGCGTGCCGGCGGCCCGCTCGACGGCGGGGCGGTTGACGGTGACCAGGGAGAACTCGGCCGCGACGAACATCCCGCACACGGCCATCAACGCGACGGAGAGCGCGACCAGCAGCCACATCGTGGTCACGGCCGCCGCCTGGATCTTCGCCTGCGGGAACGCCTGCGCGTGGAGGCGGGGGCGTGGGAGGCGCGGGCGTGCCTGCGGCGGCGACTCGGGGACCCGCCGGGACTAGCTGGTGAACCGTCCATCGCTCTCTTGTCTACCGGTGCCGTGCGGCGCTGTGTGCAGGAGGGTCCCATCGGGGCGCTCGGCCTGCTTGTGGAGGCGGTGGGTTTTGCATGAGGGGACCGCTGCGTCGATAGGTTCGCATGAGGGGCGCCCTGCGCCAAACGGCCGTCGCGTGAGGGGGGCCCTGCGCCAAACGGCCGTCGCGTGAGGGGGGCCCTGCGCCAAACGGCCGTTGCATGAGGGGCGCCCTGCGCCAAACGGCCGTTGCATGAGGGGCGCCCTGCGCCAAGCGGTCGTTGCATGAGGGGCGCCCTGCGCCAAGCGGTCGTTGCATGAGGGGCGCCTTCATCCAATCCCCGGGGCCGATCCCCTGGGCGGCCGATCCGGAGCGTCATGGGATGTCGGCCGGGGCGTGCTGCTCGAGGAACGCGTACACATCCGTCTCGTCCACCCCCGGAAACACACCCGGCGGCAGCACCGCGAGCACGTGCGAGTGCGCCCGCGTCGACGGCCAGGCCCGCCCCTCCCAGCGCGTCGACAGGTCCACCGGCGGGCGTAGGCAGCACGGCCCGGTCGGACACCGCGACGTCGCCCGGTTGGTCGTCTCCCGCCCGCGGAACCACCGCGACGACTCGAACGGAACCCCCAGCGTCACCGCGAACTGGGTCATCGGGGAGTGGCGCTCACGCCCTGGGTCGACGTGGGAGACGCACCAGTGGGTGCCGTCCGGTGTGTCGGTGTACTGGTAGTACGTCGGATACCTGTCCGGCGAGGCGAAGACCTCCCGGCCCGCCCAGCGCCGACACATCCGCTGCCCCTCGATGGCACCGGTCGCGTCGGAGGGGAAGAGCAGCCCGTCGTTCTCGTACGCCTTGTAGATGATCCCGGCCTCGTCGTTGCGGACGAAATGGCACCGCAGGTCCAGGTGTTTCGTCGCAAGGTTGGTGAACCTGTGTGCGGCCATTTCGTACGACACGGAGAACACGTCGCGCAGGTCCTCGACCGCGAGGTCGCGATCGGCCTTCGCCTGTTGAAGAAACGGTACGGCGACCTTCTCCGGCACGAGCACGGCGGCCGCGAAGTAGTTGGCCTCGACCCGCTGACGCAGGAAGTCGGCGAAGTCGCGTGGCTGCTCGTGGTCGAGAACGAAGTGACCGAGCGTCTGGAGCAGGATCCCGCGCGGGGTGTGCATGCCGAGGGACTCCCGGCGAAGGTAGATCCGCCGGTTGCGGAGGTCGGTGATCGACCGCACCGAGCGCGGCAGGTCCTCGGAGTACCGCACGGTGAATCCGCAGTGCAGCACGATCGCGGCGACGAGAGCGTCGGACAGCGTGCCGCCCCGGTAGCCGACCGCGCCCAACGTGCGAACGGCGATCTTCTCGATATCGAGGAAGTAGTTGCCGCGTTCGCGCATCTGACGGCGGAGCTCGGCGTTGGCGATCCGCGCCTCCTCCGGCGTCGCCGTCGGCTTGGTGTCGCGGCGCTTGAGTTCGTCGTAGAGGCCGACCAGGTGTTCGAGTATCTCCGACGGGACCCGTGGACCGATCTTGAGCGGCGGCAGCTCGAGCTGTTGGTAGAGGGGATCACGCTGGGCGTCGTCCAGGGCGATCTCCAGCTGTGCACGACGGCTGGGCGGCGCGGCGGACAGGAGTTCGTCGACCCCCACGTCGAGCGCCTCGGCCAGCTGGGTGATGAGGGAGAGCTTCGGCTCGCGGCGACCGTTCTCGAGCAGCGAGAGTTGCGAAGGCGCGCGCCCGACCCGCGTGCCGAGGTCGGCGAGGGTCATCCGCCGGGTACGCCGGAGATGCCGCAGTCGCTGCCCAAACGTCGCTAGATGCAGATCTTCTGGCAATGTCCAGCTTCCTTCACACCGAATGTCCTGAACAACTTGATACTACGAGAAGAACTGCAGAAGTTTCCACACCAGATGGCCCGCCCTTTGTGTCTGTCCCTTCCAGACTCAGGACAGGAGCACACCCGAAGGAGGGGAACGCACGATGACGCCACACGAGACGACATCGAGCAAGTCCACCACGCGCGGACGCGAGTCCGACGCACACGAACCAGAGCCCCCCAGGAGGGGTCGGACACGTACGGCAAAGCCGTCGACCACCGATATGCCGGCCACGATGAGGTCGGTCGCCGCGACGAATGGTGCGGGTGCGGACAGTCAGCAGGCACGCGACCGCGCCGCCCGCCGGGCAGCCGACGACCTACGCCGGCAGTGGGAGACCGACCCGCGCTGGCAGGGGATCGACCGCCCGTACAGTGCCGAGGACGTCGTACGCCTGCGCGGCTCCATCCAGGAGGAGCACACGCTCGCCCGGCTCGGCGCCGAACGGCTCTGGCAGCTGCTCCAGACCGAGGACTACGTCCACGCGCTCGGAGCACTGACGGGCAACCAGGCAGTCCAGCAGGTGAAGGCCGGGCTCCAGGCCATCTACCTGTCCGGCTGGCAGGTAGCCGCCGACGCCAACATGGCCGGGCAGACGTATCCGGACCAGAGCCTCTATCCCGCCAACTCCGTTCCACAGGTGGTACGCCGGATCAACAACGCGCTGGTCCGGGCCGACCAGATCAGCGTGTCCGAGGGGCTGCGACACCTGGGCAACGGCAAGGTGGCCGACGGTCACCCGAACGGCGACGCGCCGTACTGGCTCGCGCCGATCGTCGCCGACGCGGAAGCGGGCTTCGGCGGAGTCCTCAATGCGTACGAACTGATGAAGGCGATGATCGCCGCCGGTGCCGCGGGGGTGCACTGGGAGGACCAGCTCGCCTCGGAGAAGAAGTGCGGCCACCTCGGCGGCAAGGTGCTGATCCCGACCGGGCAGCACATCCGTACCCTCTCGGCGGCCCGGCTGGCCGCCGACGTGTGTGGGGTTCCGTCGCTCGTCATCGCCCGCACGGACGCGCACGCCGCGTCGCTGGTGACGAGCGATGTCGACGAGCGGGACCGGGAGTTCGTGACAGGTGAGCGGACCGCGGAGGGGTTCTACCGGGTACGCAACGGGCTGGACGCCTGCATCGCGCGCGGGCTGGCCTACTCGCCGCACTCCGAGCTGTTGTGGATGGAGACGTCCACGCCGGA
>JBOHED010000536.1:0-5827 GCA_050700915.1 Actinopolymorphaceae bacterium
ACGAAGACCGCGACCGGGAGGAGCCAGCCGCTCATCGCGACCACTGGCGGAGGTTCGAGCGGGATACGGCCACGGCGAAAGTCCTCCAGGGTCGGGCAGCTGGACCGCCGACCAGACTTCCCGGCACACCAGTGGCCACCCTATCCACATACCCGCCGCGGTCCTGGCAGTGGCGTACTCCCGTGTTCGTGGTCGTGAAGACGTCCCCTGATTTTGGATGTCAAGCGGCGGTGGCTGATTGGTTGGCTGCCGTGAATCGAATGCGGAGAAGTGGCTCACCGAAGCACCTCCGCGTCAACCACTTCTCCGCATTGAACGCCGTTCAAAGCGTGCGCGTCAGAGAACCGCACCTTCGACCGACTGACCCCGGCCGGTGCAGATTGTCGATGACGGACCTCGCGATCAGCTCGGCAAGCGCCCCGGCGTCCCAGGCTCTCGCGACAACGTGGAGAGCTCGTCGGCTGCCTTCCTGCGCGCCTCGTCATCCTGGCGACGGTAGTTCAGGAGGGATTCCGCGCGACTCGCCGATGGCTGCCTACCTTCGTGTAGTCGATCTCGCCCGCCTCGAGATGGCCGATCAGGAAGGGCCGGGACACGTTGAGCATGTCTGCGGCCTGCTGGGTGGTGAGCTCGGCGTGGACCGGGATGACGGACACACCTCGCCCGGCGGCCATGTGAGCGAGAATGCGGGCGAGCAACCGCACGGCCGCACGTGGCACTTCAAGCGTCTCGCTCCCCTCCTCGACTTCAGTTGGACCATTTCGTCAGACTTGTGCCGGTGGAGATAGTCGCGGATGTGCGGAAGTACCTCGTCGGCGGCTTCGATCTCGGCTTGTTCCGGTAGCACGCGGTCAACTGCGGCGATGGTCATGGGTCTTGCCTCCCTTGCAGCACGCGTGCGCGCCTTCCCTAGTGCAGGGGTACTCGCAGTATCCGCAATAGTCGAAATACCGCGAGGGCAACCGCCCTACCCCAAGGACCCACTGCCGCCCCGGCCGCGGAACCCTAATGTTATTGACTAACATTAGTGAGTACGTAACACTTCCGGCATGAGTGAAGGTCCAGCGGTTCTGATCGCCGGCGCGGGCGCGACCGGGTTGGCACTCGCCTGCGGACTGCTCGCCGGTGGTGCGACGGTCCGCATCCTCGACCGGGCGCCCGGTCCCGCCGTCACCTCTCGGGCGCTCGGGTTGCAGCCACGCGGCAGCGAGGTCCTCGACCGGCTCGGCGCACTCGACGACCTGCCCGACCGATCCGTCGCCATCAACCAGGTCGCCGTCCACCTCAACGGACGCCAGACCGCCAGCCTGCGGCTCGGCCAGCGAACGAAGCTGGTGACGAGACCAGGACTCCTGGTGTCCCAGGCGGAGATCGAGGCCGCCCTGCGGACCCGGCTGGGCGAACTGGGCGGCGCGGTCGAGTGGGGTCACGACGTCACGAGCGCCGAGCAGGACGCCGACGGTGTGGTGGTCGACTTCCAGATCACCTCGCCGGGTGCGCCGGCCCGGTCGTACGACGAACCCGGTTCGTCTAGCGAGCCCGATACGGGTGGCATCGGAGGGGAGCCCGCCGGAACGGTGCGGTGCGCGTGGCTGGTCGGCTGCGACGGCGCGCACAGCCAGATCCGCAAGGTTTCCGGCACCGGCTTTCCCGGCGTCCCGCTCGTCGAGCGCTTCCTGCTGGCCGACGTGCACGCCGACCTGCCGGGACCGCGGGACACGGTGTCGGTCTGGCTTCGCGGTGACCAGATGATCGCGGCGTTCCCGCTCCCCGGCGCCGACGTGTGGCGGCTGATGGCGCCGGTCGAGCCACTACCGGAAGCCGGCGAACCGGCCCGCTCGGCCGACGCCGCGGCGACGACCGGCTCGGTGATCGAGACACTCACCAGGCTTCTCCAGGAACACAGTGGCGTCCCGGCCTCGGCCGTCCGCGACGCGGTGTGGACCTCGACGTTCCGGGTGCACCGCCGGCTGGCCGAGAGCTACCGCACCGGCCGCATCCTGCTGGCCGGGGACGCGGCCCACATCCACAGCCCGATCGGCGGGCAGGGCCTCAACACCGGACTCGGCGACGCCGAGAACCTCGCCTGGAAACTCGCCCTCGTGACACGCGGGCGTGCCGACCCCACCCTGCTCGACACCTACCAGGCCGAGCGGCGGCCGATCGCGACGGAGGTCCTCGACTCCACCAGCACGATGACACGCATGGTCCTCGGCGACTCGCTCATCGCCCGGCTGGTCCGCGACCGGGTGTTCGTCCCGCTGCTGGACCGTCCGGTCGTCCGGCGGTTCATCTGGGAGCAGGCGTCCCAGCTGAAGGTGAGTTATCGGCGCGGGCCACTCGCCAGCTCTGCCGCGCGCCGGGCGCCTGGCTTGATGGGAGACCGTCCGCGCTCCGGCGACCGGATGCCGGACGTCGAGTGCCGGCGTACGGACGGCGGCCAGACCCGGCTACACGCGGAGCTCGGCGGTCGCTGGGTACTGCTCGTCCCGCCGGCGGGCGCCATCCCTGCGGTGGATGTAGTGGTCGCTCACCTTGGTGAGGACGCCGTCACGGCGCTGGAACGAGTGGATCGTCGCCAACGCCATGCCGTGCTCGTACGACCGGACGGACACGTCGGGTGCGCGGGCTCCCCCGGGGCTCTCGACGGTTGGCTCCGGAACGTCCTGCAGACTGGGCGGTCGTGAGCCCGCGCCATCGTCCACCGACAGGGAGCGCGTCAGAGCGCCCTGCGACCCACCCGTCCGGGTCCGGGCTCCGCGAACGACGAAAGGCTCAGACCCGGCGCACGATCCAGGAGCATGCGCTCCGGCTCTTTCTGAGCAAGGGGTACGACGCGACGACGGTCGCCGAGATCGCCTCGGCCGCCGACGTGTCGCACATGACGTTCTTCCGCTATTTCCCGAGCAAGGAAGCCGTGGTCGAGAGCGACGACTACGACCCGCTGCTGGTCGGCCTCATCGAGAACCGCCCCAGCGAGGAAGGGCCGCTCAGTGCCCTGCGCAACGCCGTGGCCGATGGGCTGTCGCGGATCTACGCCACGGACCGGGACGCCCTCCTCGCACGTACCCGGCTGATCCTCCACACTCCTGCGCTCCGCGCCCGGATGGGCACCAACCTGGTCGCGACCGAGGACCTGTTCGCCGCGGCTCTGGCCGCCCGGCTGCACTCCGACGTCACCCTGGAGATCCGGGTGATCGCCGCCGCGGCGCTGGCCACCCTCACCACCGCGCTCACGGCGTGGGTGGACGGCGACGGCGTCGAAGACCTGCCCTCACTCGTCGACGACGCCTTCGACGTTCTCACCCACCTGTCCGCCGAGGGCTAGCGTGGCCAGGGGCGATCAGGGCCCGGTGGTACGCGGGAGCACCCCATGCCCGGGCACTCATCGACCTCGGCCGGACAGGACAACTTCGGCGAAGTTGATACAGCAGGGAACGAGCGAAGCGGACAGGACAGGTTCGGTTCACCCGCAGGAGCGCGCCAGGTCGGCGCCGAGGTTTCCTCGTCCGGTGACGACGATGCGGTCGAGCCCGAGCCAGTCGGCCAGGCGATTCAGCTCGACGGACAGCTCGGCGGCTACCTCGCGCTGGTCGACACCTGGTTCGGCGTGCGCGGCCTGGACCAGCAGGGCCGACTCCTTGCGGTCGGCCTTCAGATCGGCCCGGCCGACCGGGCGGTCACCCAGCAGGAACGGATGGACGAAGTAACCATAGACCCGCTCGTCCTTGGGCTTGTAGAACTCGATGTGATGGTCGAACCGGAACAGCCGCGGGCATCGTTGCTGCCCACCCAACACCGGGTCGAACGGAGACAACAACGCACGCACGTGGACCCGCCGGGGTATCCGCGCCTGGTGCCAGAGGTAGGCGGGCCTGCGCCATCCCTCGACCCGCACGGGCAGCAGTTCTCCCGCCTCCACGAGGTCGGCGACGAGCGGCTTCGCCTCGCTCTGCGGGACGAACCAGTAGTTGCGGAGGTCGGCGTCGGTGGCGACACCGAGCGCCCTGGCCGCCCACCGGAGGAGCTCGCGTTGGGCATCGTCAGTGGCGGGTGTCGGCATCGCCAGTACGTCGGGAGGCAGCACCCGCTCGGTGAGGTCGTACATCCTGGTGAAGTTCGGACGCGCGGCGACGCTCAGGTGACCGCTGCAGAAGAGCCACTCCAACGCGAACTTCGGGTTGCTCCAGTTGAACATCCCACCGCCAGGACGTCGCCCGTCCGACCCGATCTCCCCCGCGCTGATGGGCCCACGCGCGTCCACCGTGGCGAGAAGCTCGTCGAGATAGCCGGGCGGCAGCTGAGCCAACCTGGCGCTGCCTGGTCCCTCCTTCTCCGCCGCGCGCCTCATCCGCCAGCGAAAGAGCGGCTGCATCGAGACCGGCAGCAACGTCGCGGCGTTTCCCCAGTACTCGAAGAACGCACGATCGCGGGTACGACCCCACGCGAGGCGGTCCAACAACTGCTGCGGATAGGGCCCGAGGCGGCCGAACAGGGTTGCATGGTGCATCCGGCACACCACGTTCAACGCGTCGAGCTGGAGATATCCCACCCGACCGACGACCCGCTTGATGTGCCGGGCGGCGACTCCGCCGGTTGGCCGCGGGTCGAGAAACCCCTGTGCGGCAAGGACGACCCGCCGCGCGGCCGCGGCCGAGAGAGACGTCACCGTACGCATGGCACATCCCGATGCTGGTCGGACTTGCCGGACTCGGAGCCAGGTACGGTATCTCCGACCTCCGACAACTCCTGGCCGTTCCGACCCATGGCGCACCCGGCAGGGCTCAGCTCAGGTAGCCGGTCCGGCCGTCGAGGAACTCGCGGATGGCGTCCAGGTGGCCGAGGTGGCGGGCGGTCTCCTCGATCATGTGGTGCAGGATCCAGCGCAGCGACGCCGCGTTGTCGCCAGAACCCGGACCCTTCTCGAGATCGTCGAGCGAATGCCTTGCCGCAATGGCCCGCGAGCGCTCGCACTCCTCGTCGTAATCGTCGAGCAGGTCCGCGAGCTTCCGGTCATCGACCCGCATCTCGGCGTCGGGATCGTCCTCGTCCACCCACGGCGTCTGGCCGGTGTCGGGAACGCCGAGCAGGTCGAGGTGGAACCAGCTGTACTCGACCCAGCGGAGATGCGCCACCACTCCTGCCATGGTCATCAGCGGGGACGACGGCAGGACCGCGCGGTGCGCGTCGGCCTCGGAGAGACCCTCGCACTTCAGGCGTACGGTCGCGCGTTGCAGGTCTAGCCAGCCGGTGAGTTGCGTACGCTCGTCGCCGTTACCTGGTGGCCGGAGGTGTTTCGTCGACACGGATTCCTCCCCTCGTGATCGGCCATCATCCCACTCGGGCGGTTCAGCCGGGAAGCTGGATCTCCAGCGTTCCGCAGCCCAACCGCTCGGCTTCAGCGGACACATAGGCAGGGAACGTCTTGCGGATGAAGGTGTAGTCGCGCTCGTGGACTCGTTCCTGGGCGATGAACGCGACGGCGCCCTTGGAGCCGCAGTCGACCCGCAGCGCGGCAACGGTCGGGCTGTAGGTGCCATCCACTGTGGCCGCCCCGGTGGACTCGATGGCGGGACCGCCGTTGAGGTAGGCGTCCTGGAATGCCGGGATCAGGCTCGGGTCCTCGATCGTCTGGAGTCGAAGCTCCGGTTGGCCGGCGTACGGCGAGACTGCGATGTCGCATGTGCGGACGTGGCGGCTCTCACCGGCGGAGGTCCGCGTGAGGTTGCCTTTCCTCACGTAGAGCTTCGGCAGCCGCAACCCGGCCAGACCGCACAGGTCGTCGCCCACCGGCAAGGGTTGGAAGTTCGGCAGGGGCGCCGATGCG
>JBOHED010000537.1:0-3284 GCA_050700915.1 Actinopolymorphaceae bacterium
GTCGACCGCGTACGCCCGTACCTCGACGCCATGGGCAGCACGATCACCCACGTCGGGCCGGTCGGCGCCGGACAGACCTGCAAGCTCGTCAACCAGATCCTCGTGGTCGTGTCGATGCTCGGCGTCGCCGAGGCGCTGGTCTTCGCCAAGGCCGGCGGTCTCGACCTGGAGAAGACCATCGCGGCCGTCGAGGGCGGGGCCGCCGGCTCGTGGATGCTCGCCAACCGCGGCCCTCAGGTGATCCGCGACGACTGGCGGCCGGGCTTCACGATCGACCTGCAGCAGAAGGACCTGCGCCTGGTGATGGAGGCGGCCGACGAACTCGGCGTACCCACGATCGCGACCAGCACGATCTTCCATCTCTACCGCACCCTGCAGCGCGACGGTCTCGGCGCCGAGGGGAACCACGCGCTCGTCAAGGCATTGGAACGCCTGTCCGGGATCGAAGCCCGGCAGGAGTAGGCGAGGATTGACTCCGTGATCCGCCATGCCCGCTGAACCCCTCCCCGCCGCTCTCGATCGGATACGCACGATGCTGCTCGACCGCGAGCGCCTCGTCCGCGCCGTCGCGGCCGGTCGGCGTCGCGGCCACCCGCTTCCGTGGCGGCGCGCCGAGTTGCGCTACGTCGACCTCAAGGCGGGCCGGGCTCTGCAGGTGACGACGTACGACGAAGCCCAGGCACACACCCGCAACAGCGCGGTGGCCAGCGACGCCGCCGGGGCCGTCGACGAGCTGCTCGAGCTGCCCTTCGGAAACTGGCACGTCGAGACCACCGACGAGGTGGTGCAGCTCCGGGTCACCAAGAAGGGTGAGGCGCAGGTCCACACGAAGCCGCGCCAGCGTGAGGCCGACGGCGACGCCGAAGTGGTCGTACGGAGAGAGCACGACCGGGCGAAGCCGCGGCTCCTGCCGGTCGACGACCCGGTGCTTCGGGCGGTCGGGATCGCCGACCATCGCGGCCAGATCAAGCCCAGCCGGCAGTCGAAGTACCGCCAGGTCGACGAGTTCCTCCGGATCCTCGAATCCGCCGTGGACGACGCCCTGGAAACCGGACGCGTGCCGTCACCCACTCCCGACCGTCCTCTTCGGGTGGTCGACCTGGGCTGTGGGAATGCGTACCTCACGTTCGCCGCGGTGAGCTATCTGGCCACCGTGCGTGAGTTTCCGTTGCAGATGGTCGGTATCGACGTACGCCCACAGGCCCGGCAGCGCAATGCCGACCTCGCCGCGTCTCTCGGGTGGGATCGACAGCTGACCTTCGTCCAGTCCTCGATCGAGTCCGCCACGGTTCCCGATCCGCCGGATGTCGTTCTGTCGTTGCACGCCTGCGACACGGCGACGGACGAGGCGTTGGCCCGAGCGGTGCGGTGGGAGGCTCCGGTCATCCTCGCCGCCCCGTGCTGCCATCACGACATCCAGACCCAGCTGAGCCGCGGTACCACACCCGACCCGTACGCGATGATCACCCGCCACGGCATCCTGCGGGAACGCTTCGCGGACGTGCTCACCGACGCTCTCCGCGCGTCCATCCTGCGCCAGCGCGGCTATCGCGTGGAGGCGATTCAGTTCGTGGGGAGTGAGCACACACCACGAAACGTGCTGCTCCGAGCGATCCGGACGGGTGCCGAGTCGGGCGCCAACGTCGGCGAGGAGTACGCAACGATGCTGGCGCAGTGGGGTGTCCGGCCCGCCCTGGCAAGAATGCTGGAGACCGCCGGGGCCGCGCCCGCGAACGACGTCTAGGGCACCGCGCCCTCCTGGCGCTGACTGAACATCCAGCGCTGCCCTTCCGGATCCGCCGCGCGGTAGATGATGCCGTGGCCGGCGTCCTCGACCTCGGACAGGATCGTGGCTCCGCCCGCCATGGCGCGGTCGAAGTGGGCGTGGATGTCGTCGACCTGGACGAATACGCCGCCGACGAGGTACGGCGTGTCGAGCCAGCGACGTGTCGCCTCGCAGGTCTCGGCATGCCGGTACGGGCTCTGGTACGGCTCGCTCATCCCGGTCAGGTAGATCACTCCGCCGTCGAGGCGAAGCTCGGCGTGGCCGATCGAACCGTCGTCACCCGTCAGCCGGAACTGCTCGGCGAACCCGAACGCACGGGTGAGGAAGTCGATGGCGGCCACCCCGTCCTCGTACGCAAGGAACGGCACGACGGTCGGACTCGGCTCCACCTTCGGCTGGCCATCGGCTTGCTGCTCGGGCTCAGGCATGCGCAGTGCTCCCTCCTCCGCCGTCCGACCTGTTGGAGGCTCGTCGCCTTCTAGGGTGACGAACCTCCGACAAGTCGGCCGGGCCACGGACGATTCGTTCCGGAGCTTGCCAGTAGTTTCGTGCTTCTGCAACTATTGCAGGATGGCTGACACCGACCGGCTCTTCGAGACCCTCGCTGATCCCAGGCGTCGCGAGATCGTCCAACTGCTCGGCCAACGCGCCCATCGAGCTGGTGAGCTGGCCAGGGCGACCGGGACGTCCGCGCCCGCCATGAGCCGGCACCTCCGGGCACTTCTCGAGGCCGGCCTCGTCACCGACGAACGGGTGCCCGAGGACGCCCGCGTCCGCATCTTCCGGCTCCGCCCGGAGTCACTGGTGGCGGTTCAGGCCTGGCTCGACCAGGTGCAGGCCCACTGGAACGAGCAACTCCAGTCCTTCAAACGCCATGCCGACAGCAAGGAGTCCCGCTCATGACCAGGACCTCGGCCTCGGCGTCGGTAGAGGTGGACCTCGATCCGCAGGCGGCCTTCAAGGTCTTCACTGAGGAGATCGACCTGTGGTGGGTCCGCGGGCCGATCAACTTCCACGACGCGTCACGACTCGCGGAGCTTCGGCTGGAACCCGGTGTCGGCGGCCGGATCCTCGAGATCTACGACGAGGCCAGCGGGGACATGCTGGAAACCGCGCGGGTCACCGTGTGGGAGCCAGGAATCCGGCTGATCCTCCGCGGCACCTTCCAGGACACCGAGACCGACATCCGCTTCGAGGCCACCGAGCACGGGACACGTGTCAAGGTCGAGCAGTACCTCCTTCCTGGCGGCGATCCGTCCACGATCGGCTTCGGCTGGGTCAACATGCTCGGCACGTTCGTGGCCTGGTGCACGCGTCGCGGCTCGGCACCGCGTACGCCGCGCGAGCAAGCTCGGCTCGGGATCGTCCTGTACTACGAAGACCCGCCTGCTGCCGCTCGGTGGCTTCGTACCGTCTTCCAGTTGGGTTCCTGGGACGTCGACAGTGCGCCGGGTGAAGGCGACAGGCCGTCGTGGATCGAGTTCCACGTCGGCGACGG
>JBOHED010000538.1:0-8740 GCA_050700915.1 Actinopolymorphaceae bacterium
CGCGGCTGGCCGCCCAGGCCCGTACGCTGCGCACGTCCATGGACTTCGGCTTCTACTACGACCCGAAGGCCAAGGGCGAGGACGTCAAGGCCGGCCTGATCCGCGGCGGGTTCTGGGACGCGGACCCAGCACCGGAGTGTTCGATCGTGGGCAACTACCGCGACCGTGGGCCGGACGTCTGGTACACCTGCCACCATTACGGCGCGTTCAACTCCGAGCCGCGGATCGCCTCCTACATCGGCATCGCCACCGGGCAGATCCCGCGCGAGCACTACTTCGGACCGTGGCGGACGTTCCCGCCGACCTGTGACTGGTCCTGGACCGAACAGGTGCCGGTCGGTGAGTGGAAGACCTACCTCGGTGTCGAGGTCTTCGAGGGCGCCTTCGAATACCGCGGCAAGCGCATCGTGCCCTCGTGGGGCGGCGACATGTTCGAGGCGTTCATGCCCGGGTTGTTCGTGCCCGAGTCCGACTGGGGCCGGAACTCCTGGCGGGTGAACCACCCGTTGTACGTTCAGGCGCAGATCGAGCACGGGATGGACGAGGCGAAGTACGGCTACTGGGGCTTCTCGCCGTCCAGTAACCCGGCCGGCGGCTACCGCGAGTACGGCGTCGACCAACTCGGCATCGACGGTGGTTCGTCCACCACCGGCGGGTACACCTCCGACCAGGAACGTACGACGGTCACGCCGGCCTACCTCGACTGCCGGGCGGCCGAGCCGGAGCCGACGGCGTACGGCGACGGCGTGGTGACGCCGCACGCGGTGTTCCTGGCGCTGGAGTACGCACCGAAGGCGTCACTCGAGAACCTCGCCAACCTGAAGGCCGACTTCGATGCGTACGGTCCTGGCGGGTTCTACGACGCCATCGCCGTGCGGTCGGGGACGGTCGCGACCAGGTACCTTTCCCTCGACCAGGGCATGGTCATGGGCGCGCTCGGCAACTACCTGGACGACGACTCGCTCCGTGGCTACTTCGTCTCCGACCAGGTGAAGCGCGAGCTGAAGCCGCTCATGGAGATGGAGAGGTTCAACGCGGGACAGTGACCGACGCGCGGACTGGCTGGTCGGGCGTCGTCGCCCGGCCGGCCAGGCTGTCGCATTGTCATCTAGGGTCCGGGCATGGACCAGTGCACAGAGTGCGGCTTCAGTGACGACCTGGACCAGGCGACGGAGGCCGGTCCCTCGATCCGCGCGGGTGCGGCGGACTTCGCCACCGTGCTGCGGCGTACCGACGTCGACGTGGCGACGAGGCCGGCACCCGCGGTCTGGTCCCCGCTCGAGTACGGCTGCCATCTTCGCGACGTCCTGCTGGTCCAGCGGGAACGCGTGCTGCAGGCCCGGCGTACCCACCAGCCGGCGCCGGCCCCGATGGGCCGCGACGAACGCGCCGACCACGACGGCTACACCGACCAGGACCCCGCCGACGTCGCCCGGCAACTCACCGACGCGGCGTTGATGTTCGCCCACGTGCTCAGCAGACTCGATCCGGTCGAGTGGGAGCGGACGCTGGTGTACAACTACCCCGAGCCGACCGTACGCAGCCTCCGCTGGGTGGCGGTCCACACTCTCCACGAGGTGCGCCACCATCTCCTCGACGTCGACCGGCAGCGGCCCTGAAGCCCGCATAGCATCGAGGTGTCACGCAGGAGCGAGACCCGGCACCCTGCCTCTCCCCCCGGATACGAGGTGTTCTGACCGTGGTGACGCCGATGAAACTGACCGACAGCGAGGTCCACTTCTACCACCAGCAGGGATACCTGTGCCTGCCCGGATTCGTCGCCGCAGAGGCGGTCGATGCCCTGCGTACCGAGGTCTTCGAGGTTCTCGAAGCCAACGGCGTGGCGCGGTCCTCTCTGGACCAGGCGACGGCGACCGCGGACAAGCTCCGGCAGTGCCCGCAGTACCTCGCCGGATCCATGCTCGACGGCCTCATCAACGGTCCGGGATCCCTCGACGTCGCGTCGCGACTCATCGGTGGCCGCGCGGTCCGGTACCTTCCGTTCACGGCGGTGAAGGCGGGCGGTGGTGGCGGTGCGTTCCATCTCCACCAGGACAACAACTACACGCGGCACGATCCGGCGCTCGGATCGATCAACATCTGGGTCGCGCTCGAGGACATGACGCCCGACAACGGCTGCCTGCAGATCATGCCCGGCTCTCATCAGGAGCAGCTCGACTCCCGCACGAGTGACGACGGCGACAGCCACCGGCAGGTCGACGTCGATCCGCTGCGGTGCCTGCCGATCCGGATGCGGGCAGGCGATGCGGTCGCGTTCACCCGGCGGCCGGTGCACGGGTCCGGCCCCAACAGCACGGACCGGCCGCGGCTGGCCTACGCGCTGCAGTACCACCGGGAAGACGTGCGGTGGTACGACAAGGACGCCGACACGTGGAAGGTCCTCGTCGACACGCCGAAGTTCGCCACACCGCCGGTCAATCGCCTGGGCCCGTCGGCGCCGTCCTGATCCCGAGGAACGGATTCCAGGACCGCACACTCACGACGTGGACGCCCGGCGTCTCGTAGTAGGTGTCGTCGGCCAGGATCTGGTCCACGCCGTCGCGATCGTGGTCGAACACCAATGCGGCATCCGAATCATCGGTCTGTTCGCGACACTTTCCCGCGGATCGGATGCGGAGTAGTGGCATACCGGAAGGGCCGACCCGGTGTGCCACTACTCCGCATAGGAGGCAGGTAACTGCACCCGGCGTCCCGGTTCTCGTCGGTCCGTGTCCGTGCCTCGACACCGCGGGCCCAGCGCCGCCGGTACGCGAAGGACCAGGGCCGGGCCGCGGACGCGTCCTGCAGGAGTCGAGAGTCACCAGCTGGTGAGGGTGTTCTCCTCGATGTAGTCCAGGTTCAGGTCCTGTCCCAGCCCGGGTGAGGACGGCAGGTGGATGAAGCCTTCGGCGTCCAGTTCGTCGATCGCGGAGTTGAGGTGCGGAGGCACCTCGTCGAAGTCGTAGTGGGGATGCAGCAGACCGCGTTCGTACCACCTGCCGAAGATCGTGCCACCCAGGACGGCAAGGTTGCCGGCGCCGCCGCCGTGGATCTCACACTCCATGTTGAACGCCTCGGCCAGGTGGACGACCTTCATCGTGGGGGTGATCCCGCCGCAGTCGCCGACCCCGGCACGGACGATGTCACATGCTCCGCCGACGATCCACTCGGCGCGGGTGAATCCCTTACCCCACGCGGTTTCCGGGCCGATCACGGGAATGTCCAGCTGGTCGGCGAGCCATTTGTACGACTGGACGGAGGCTTCCTCCATCGGCTCTTCGTACCAGTAGTAGCCGAGCTTCTCCAGCGACCGCCCCAGCGCGAGCGCCTCCATCCGCGTGTACCAGTGGTTGGCGTCCAGCATCAGCTTGAAGTCCGGACCGACCGCCTCGCGTACGGCGGCGCAGGCCTTCGCGTCCATGCCGATGTCGGGTGCGAACGACACCGGCGGCATCCACGTATGCAGCTTGATCGCCTTGTAGCCACGCGCCACGAGCTGATCGGCGAACGCGCCGTAGTCTTCGGGCGTCGAGAGGCCGCCCGGGATCTCGTCCCCGCACATCGTGCTGGCGTACGCCGGCACCTTGGTGCGCCCGCCGCCGAGCAGCTTCCACACCGGCATGCCGAGCCGGCGTCCCTCCAGGTCCCAGAGCGCCATGTCGACAGCTCCGAGCGCCCGGTCGGTGAAGCTGCCGCCCGACCCGCGCTGAGTCTGCGCCATCGTGTGCCACAGCCGTTCCCGGCGGCTGGGGTCCTGGCCGACCAGGATGTTCCTGACGTTCCCGGCGAGGATCGGCTCCCGGAGCTGGTCCGCGGAGGTCAGGCTGTGGCCGGTCGCACCGTCGCTGTCGGTGATCCGCAGCAGGGCCTGCCGCGCCTCGTGCGCCTCGCCGGGGTGGGTGTGGCCGTCGCTGTCCCTGGACGTCTTCGACACCGTACGAAACACACTGACGGACACGCTCTCGATCACGGAGCTCACAGCCATCACCTCTCATGGAATGCGCGGGTATCTGGGCGCCGCTGGAGTGATCTGCCCACGCGGTTGAGTGCCTTCGGTACTTCTTGACGTAGTGGTCGTAGAGCACGTGCGTCCGCCCCACGCCGCCCGGGAGGGGCGTGTTGCCGTGCGCCGACGAGGAGGAAACCATGAAGAGGTCTGGCGTCATCTTCGCCGTTACCGCGGCCACCGTGACCGCCGCGGTCCTGGTAGCTGGCTGCGGGAGCTCGAGCGGCGACACATCGACGACCGAGAGCGACAGCGGCAGCGGTGGTGGCAGTGGTAGCAGCGAACAGATCACGGTGACGTCGCCCGAGGACGGTGCGGAGGTGACCATGCCGTTGACGTTGAAGTTCGACGCCGGAGACATCGGCCCCGAGGAAACCGGCAAGGATCACGTCCACATCTTCGTCGATGGCGAGGAATCCGACTACACCGTCGTCACCGAGAACACCTTCGAAATCGAAGGGCTCTCGGAAGGCGAGCACTCGATCAACATCACCAAGCAGCACGCCGATCACTCTCCCACCGGTGACGAGGCCGAGATCACTGTCGACGTGACCGGGGGTGACACCGGGGGTGACACCGGCGGTGACACGTCGGGTGACAGCGGCAACGACCAACCCGACTATGACTACTGAGCGTGGACGTCGCAGATCGCTCGCGGGAAAGTCGGCCAGAATCGAGCGGTACAACCGACGTACCCGATGGTTCCACGCCGGCATTTACGTCACCGTTCTCATCCTGTTGGCGACCGGCTGGTGGCTGACGCTCGGCCACGAGGGACAGCCGAGCCCACTGGCACTGCTCTTCCGGACTCCGGACACGGTCCTCCACACGAACACCGGCTGGGTCGTCGCCATCCTCTCACTCGTCGGGCTGGCGTTCGGTGCCCGCGCGGTGCGGGTCTTCGTCAGGGAGACATTGCGGGTCGACCGGTCGGACGGGCGTTGGCTGGTGCGGTGGCCAGCAGCGGTCTTCACTGGTCGGTTCGACCGCCACGAGGGCCACTTCGATCCTGGCCAACGCGTTCTCAACGTGGCATTGACGCTGGGACTTGTCGTCCTGATCGGCAGCGGGGTGGGGATGGCCTGGCTGCATGGCGGGCCAGCATTCGTCGTGCTCGTACGTCTCCACACCTGGGCCACGTACGCCGTGACTCCGCTCCTCCTCGGCCACATCATCGTCGCGGCCGGCATCCTGCCCGGCTACCGCGGCGTGTGGAGGTCCATGCATCTCGGCGGCCGACTCGAGACCAGAGTGGCGCGCCGGCTCTGGCCGGGCTGGTTCGAACGCCAGGAAGCCGCGGCGAAAGAGCAGCCGACCCGCGGACGGGGAGCTCATCGGTAGCGGCCGGCCTGCAGTTCGAAGAGGCGCGCGTACGTCCTGTCGAGCGCGATCAGCTCGTCGTGGCTCCCCGCCTCCGTGATCCGTCCGTCGTCCACGACCAGGATGTGGTCGGCCATGCGTACGGTGGAGAAACGATGGCTGATCAACAAGGCCGTACGCCCGGCCATGAGGGAACGGAACTCGTCGAACAGCCGACGTTCGGCGTCGGCGTCGAGCGCTGCCGTCGGCTCGTCGAGGATCACCAGCGCGGCATCGCGCAGGAATCCGCGGGCGGTGGCGATCTTCTGCCACTCACCGCCGGACAGCTCGACGCCGCCGTCGAAGAGCCGGGTCAGGTGGGTGGCGTAGCCATCGGGCAGCTTCGCGACCACCGCGTCGGCCCCTGCCTTGCGGGCCGCTGTTCTGACCCGCTCCGCGAGGTCGCGGGCGCCGATCTCGCCGACGCCGATGTTCTCGCCGGCCGTGAGTGAGAACCGTGCGAAGTCCTGGTAGACGGTGCCGATCCGGCCGCGCAACGAGTCGAGATCGTACGCCGACAAGGGCATCCCGTCGGCACGGAGCTGGCCGCCGGTCGGGTCGTACATGCGGGTCAGCAGCTTGACCAGCGTGCTCTTACCCGCGCCGTTGGCGCCGACCAGCGCGGTCACCTGTCCTGCCCGCAACGCGGCGTTGACGTCGCGCAGGACCGGTTCGCTCCC
Source organism: Actinopolymorphaceae bacterium (assembly GCA_050700915.1). Lineage (GTDB taxonomy): Bacteria > Actinomycetota > Actinomycetes > Propionibacteriales > Actinopolymorphaceae > Thermasporomyces. The sequence continues at coordinate 6,046 of JBOHED010000538.1, forward strand.
TTCTGGGTAACGGAATTCCACGCCCTCGAGGTCGATCCCGTCGCGGAGTCTCACCGGTGCGTGCCGCCCGTACGTCCGTTCGGGTAGCGCTATGGTCGGGCCGGCCGTCTCGTCGAAGTCGCGCAGCTGCCTGAAGTAGAGGCCCATCTCGTGCAGCATTCCCGCGTGCATGCCCAGCAGGAACAGCTCACCCTCGAACAGGATCACCGCGTTGACGTACAGCGCGATGTCACCGAGACCCAGCTGGCCGGCGACCGTCTGCGCGGCGACGTACCAGAAGCCGCCCACCAGCGCCGCGGCATGCAGGATGCTGAACGCCGCAGCCGACCTGAGGTGCCGGAGGCGGGCCGCCCGCACTTCGGAGTGCGCCTCCGCGAACGTCGTCCGGTACCGGTCGAGGAACCAACCGCCGAGTCCGAACGTCCGCACCTCCTTCGCCCCCGCTGGCTGCGTCGTGAGGCGTACGCAGTAGTCCATCTCGCGGGCGGCGCGCGACTGTTCGGCCATCGTCTGGAACTGCAGCCGGTGCATGCGGCGTTCGGCGACGAGATGGGGTACGACCGTCGCGGCGAGAGCGACGGGTATCAACGGGTGGAGCTGTCCCAGGACGACGAGGAGTCCCACCTGGGTGAGGCCGATCCCTGCCGCCACCTCCGCCGCGGAGGCGAACCGCGGGACGCTCTCGGCGGCGCGGCGGACTCGGTCCGCCTCGTCGTGGAAGGCGGGACGTTCGATGCGGCCGAGGTCGATGAGCCGTTTTCCCGCCTCGATCACCTGCCGGTCGAGCGACCCGACGGCCTGGTCCTCGAGGATGACCCGAACCGTCTGGCGTACCGGCTCCACCGCCGCCGGCACCACCAACGTCAGCGCATAACAACCCGCGAGGGCGAGGACGACGGTCAACCCACCGGCAGCTGCATCGGAAGCGGCACCGGGCACTCCGCCGAGCCGGTCGACCACGAGCTTCAGCAGCCAGGGCTGGAGGACCGGCAGCAGGCTCGTGACCAGGGTGAGGCACACGACGACCGCGGCGATCCGCTTGGAAGGAGCGAACACGAGCGCGACACCGCGGCCGTACGTCCGTACCGTCTCGCGCCAGCCGTATCGTTCCGGCGCCGAGATCGACCTCACGAGACCTCCGTCCTCGGGTCGGGATCCGGGTCGAGATCCTGCTCGAGACCTTCGCCGAGATCGTCGGCGAGATCCTGGCCGAGATACTGCGCGGCCTGGAGGCGATAGAGCCGGGCGTACTCTCCTGCCGCTTCGGTCAGCTCCTCATGACTTCCGTCCTCGCGCACCTGTCCGCCGGCAAGGACCACGATGCGATCGGCCATGCGTACGGTCGAGAACCGGTGACTGACCAGGAGCGTCATCCGCCCGCGGGTGAGGTCGGCGAAGCGCTCGAAGATGTCGTACTCCGTCTGCGGATCCAGCGCGGCAGTCGGCTCGTCGAGCACGAGCACCTGGCTCTCGCGCGCGAACGCCCGTGCCAGTGCGAGTTTCTGCCACTCACCACCGGACAGTTCCCGCCCGCCGAACTGCGCACCCAACTGCGTGTCGAGACCGTCCGGCAACCGGTCGAGCACCTCAGCGGCACCGGACCGTTCCGCGGCCGATGTCAGCAGATCCCGATTCCCCAGCTCACTCAGCCGGCCGAACCCGATGTTCTCGCCTGCGGTGAACTCGTAGTGCAGGAAGTCCTGGAAGAGGACGCCCATCTCCCGCCGGAGATCGGCGAGGTCGTAATCCCGGAGATCACGACCGTCGAGCAGGATCCGGCCGCCGGTCGGGTCGTACAACCGCAACATCAGCTTGACGATCGTGGTCTTTCCCGACCCGTTGGCGCCGACCAGGGCCAGGCTCTCGCCCGGGTGGAGCCGGAGGTTCAGTCCGTCCAGCACGGGCTCGGACCGGCCGGGATAGCAGAAACTCACGTTCTCGAAGACGATCCCGGTACGGATGGGACGAGGAGCAGGGCACGGAGTCGCAGCAGCCGGCAGGTCAGGTGGTGCCCGCAGGATCCGGTCCAGGCTGGGCAGGAACTTGAACACGAGGGGCAGGAACCCGATGTCGAACCCTAGCCCGGCAAGGGTGTTCTGGAGGGCGGCCGCGGCACCGCGCCGCTCGCGGCGGCGGCGAGTGCCGCCGTTCCGCTCATCGGCCACGTCAGCTGCCATCGCGTCCGGTCCAGATCACCGACGGTGCGCTCGAAGACGTCGTCGTAGCGACTGCGGAAGTACCAGCCGAGTCCGTACAGCCGCACGTCCTTGGCCTGCTCCGGACTGATCATGGCGCTCCGGAAGTAGCCGAGCATCCGGGCATCGGGCGTCTGGGCGTAGATCTTGCTGCCCGTGTTCATCCGGAACTCATACGTCCGCGCCACGGCCGGAACGCTTGCCATGATCACGACAGCGGGCGCCAGCGGATGCAGCCCCGCCAGCACACCCGCAAGGCCCACCGCCGTGCAAAGCAGCAACAACGTGCGGGCACCGTAGGTGACGATCTCCAGCCCCGACCGCGCCGCGTACTTTCCCGCGCGGTCGAGATCGTCGGCGAACGACGGGTCCTCGAACCGCGCAAGCCCCTGCCACCGGTTGGTCGCCCTGATCAGCTCGCCGGTGACATGCCCCACCACCCGGTCGCCGACGAGACTCTGGAACGTCCGCGAGAGTGGTTGGATCAGCTGGCCGAGCGC
>JBOHED010000539.1:0-6663 GCA_050700915.1 Actinopolymorphaceae bacterium
GGTACACAGGCCTCGGCCGTGTACCGCGCCCGCTTCGCGGTGATGCGTACCTCGTGCCAGCGCGCGTCCGTCGCATCGGGGTCGAGGCCGCGGGCTGCCTTGTCCAGTCGTCCGAGTGCCCGACGCGCGAGTGGCGGCAGGGTCTCCGCGCAGGGCTTCCTCGCGGCCTTGGTGGTCGCTGGTGCGGCCGCGGCCAGCAGCAGTTCCCGGTGCATGTGCGCGTAGCGGTCGGTGTCGAGCACCTCCAGGCTGGTCGCGCGGGCAGCTGTCAGCTCCCGGCCGAGCCGTCGACGCAGGAACGCCTTGACCTCCTGCGCGGCGGCCGGGTCGGTCAGCTGGCCCGCCCGGGCGACCAGCCGCGCGAGCTGGACCTCGGCGTCGCGGGTGGGCGCGAAACTGCCCGCGAGCCAACGCAGGTCGGCGCGTACTGTCTCGCCCCACGTGCGTAACAGCAGGGGCTTGAACGCACGAAGCCCGCTGCGTAGCCGGCGGGTCGCCACCCTGAGCTGGTGGACGGAGTCGTCGGCGTCGAGGCGTACGCGGAGGTCCTCGCGGCGCAGCGCCCGGGTGTAGGTCACCAGGTGCGCCCGGACCGCCGCGGTCGCGGGAGCGTCGGGGGAGAGCGCGGCAAGTTGCGGGAGGGTGGGAGGTGGCGGTACGCCTGGTGGCAGCTCGGTGTCGTCACCGTCCCCGGCCTGCCCGAGGTAGTCGTGTCCGCCGCGGGCGCCGAGCACCCTCGTGGCCTTCGACTCGGCGTCGGGAGCTCGCGCACCGGCCGCGGCCAGACGCGCCGCCACGGCATCGAGCAGAGCGCGACCGGCGGGCGTGGCCGCCCAGGCGCGTTCCTCGAGTTCCAGCTCCCGGAACGCCTCGCCGGTTGGTGAGGTCGCCGCGCCTGCGCCCTTTGGATGAGCCGCGCCCTTTGGATGAGCCGCGCCTCTTGGATGAGGGGCGCCCTGCGACGAACCTATGGGCGGAGGGGTCCCCTCATCCAGGTCAGCGGGCTCGACCAGCACCCGGTCGTCCGCGAGTTCGGCCAATTCGACCAGCTCGCCCACCTCTACGGCTCCGCTCCGGTCGGCGAGCTGCGCTGTTGCGGGGGTGAGAAGCGTCCGGCGGGTGCGTTCGGTACGGATCTGTCCGCGTGGGGTGACGGGAGCGCCGGCCAGCACGATCCGGACCAGCCCGAGGAGCTCAGCGGGTGGCACGTCCATGTGGTCGCCGCGCCGCGCGGGCAGGCGTACCTCCGACCGCACGCGGGTGTCCGGCCCCAGACCCCCGCTCGATCCCGCCTCGCCGACGATGGCGGCCGGGAACTTCAGGTGCCAGCCCGCGTCGGGACCGCCGAGGCGGTGCCGCAGCACGATGTTCTCCCGCCACAGCCGCAGGTCGGCGGTGTCGAGGTAGGTCGTGACCAGCACGTCCGTACCCTCCTCGCGCACGGTCACGAGATCGCCGAGATCGGGCACGGTGTACGCCTCGTCGACGCCGAACTTCCGCTCGACCTCGGTGCCGACCTCGGTGCCGATCCGTGCGTTGATCCCTGCACTCATCCCTGTGCCGATCCCTGTGCCGATCCCGGTCGCGGCACGTCGACGTCCCACTAACGCCGCCGCAGCTTGGTCGCGATCAGGTGTTCCTGGAGGTCCACCAGCGGCTGGCCGTCCGCGTCGACCCGGTGTTGGGTCCAGTCACCACCGTCCAGCACCCACGCCGCCGTACCGTCGTCGAACGCGAGATCGAGCAGGTCGGTCACCTCCTCGATGTGGTCCGGCGCCACGACCTGGACGAGCGCCTCGACGCGTCGGTCGAGGTTGCGGTGCATCAGGTCGGCCGACCCGGTCCACACCTCCGGTGACCCGCCGCCGGCGAACCAGAAGATCCGCGAGTGTTCGAGGAACCGGCCGAGGATGCTCCGCACCCGGATCGTCTCGGACAGGCCGGGGACACCGGGCTGCAACGCGCAGATCCCGCGGATGAGCAGATCGACCGGTACGCCCGCCCGCGACGCGTGGTACAGCGCGTCGATCACCGCTTCGTCCACCAGGGAGTTGGCCTTGATCCGGATCCGCGCCGGTCGCCCGGCCCGCTGGTGCTCGACCTCGGCATCGATCCGCTCGATCAGCCCGTCCCGGATCGACCGGGGTGCCACGAGCAGTCGGCGGTACTCCGTCGTCAGGGCGTACCCCGACAGGTGGTTGAACAGCGCGTTCAGGTCGGCTGTCAGCACCCGGTCGGAGCTCAGCAGGCCGAGGTCCTCGTAGAGCCGCGCGGTCTTGGGGTTGTAGTTGCCGGTGCCGATGTGGGCGTAACGGCGGATGCCGTCCGGTTCGTCGCGGACGATCAACGACAGCTTGCAGTGCGTCTTCAGCCCGATGAAGCCGTAGACCACGTGGCAGCCGGACTGCTCCAGCTTCCGCGCCCAACGGATGTTGGCCTCCTCGTCGAAGCGCGCCTTGATCTCCACGACGACCAGCACCTGCCGGCCGGCCTCCGCGGCGTCGATCAGCGCATCGACGATCGGCGACTCCTCGTTGGTGCGGTAGAGCGTCTGCTTGATCGCGAGCACCTGCGGGTCGGCGGCCGCCTGCTCGATGAACCGCAACACACTTGTGGAGAACGAGTCGTACGGATGATGCAGCAGCACCTCGTGCTGGCGGATGGCGGCGAACACGTCCGGCGGATGCGCGCTCTCCACCTCGGCGATGTCGCGGTGGATGGCCGGGACGAAGGCGGCGTACTTCAGGTCCGCCCGGTCGAGATCGGCGATGGCTGAGAGGCCGGTGAGATCGAGCGGTCCGGCGAGATGGCAGACCTCCGCACGGCTGACACCCAGCTCGGACACCAGGAGATCGAGTACGTGCGGATCGATCGAGGCCTCGACCTCCAGGCGTACCGGCGGACCGAACCGCCGCCGCATCAGCTCCCGCTCCAGGGCCTGCAGGAGGTTCTCGGCGTCGTCCTCCTCGACCTCGAGATCCTCGTTGCGGGTCACCCGGAACGTGTGGTGCTGCAGGATCTCCATCCCGGGGAACAACTGGTCCAGATGCGCGGCGATGACGTCCTCGAGCGGGACGAACCGCTGCTCCTCGACGGGGACGAACCGCGGCAGGATCTGCGGGACCTTCACCCTCGCGAAGTGCTCCGTACCCGTCTGTGGATTGCGTACGACCACCGCGAGATTGAGCGAAAGGCCCGAGATGTAAGGGAACGGATGGGCCGGGTCGACCGCGAGCGGCGTCAGGACCGGAAAGACCCGGGCGCCGAAGAGGTCGTGCATGCGCTTCTGCGCGGACTCGTCGAGATCGGCCCACCGCAGGACCTGGATCTGCTCCACGGCCAGCGCCGGATGCACCGTGTCGTGGAAGCACGCCGCATGGCGGGTCATGAGCTTCTGCGTGTGCGTCCAGATCGCCTCGAGCACGTCGCGCGGGAGCAGCCCGGACGCGGCGCGCACGGCGACGCCGGCCGCCATCCGCCGCTTGAGTCCGGCGACCCGGACCATGAAGAACTCGTCGAGGTTGCCGGCGAAGATCGCGAGGAAGCGGACCCGTTCGAGCAGCGGAATCCGGGGGTCCTCGGCCAGTTCGAGCACCCGGGTGTTGAAGTGCAGCCACGACAGCTCCCGGTCGAGGAACCGGTCGCCTGGCAGGTCACCGCTTGTGACGTCGTACGGCGGCTCGATGTCGTACTCGGCGACGTCGGGGCGGGTCAGCTGGACACTCACACCGCCATCGTGACACCGACGTGTGAACATGGGGTATCCGCTGGAGCATGATCCTCGTGGCGAACACCGACGACGGTAACCCTCCTCTGCCCGGAAAGTGCCAGATGCCTAGGGTTTAGACCCGAACCAGGCTGAGCCCGCAATTCGCCGCATCGAGCAGTCGCTGAATGTCGTCGGTATCGCACGTCACAATGGTTGCTCGGTAAGAGATCGCTGTCGTCGCCACGATCGCGTCGACCACATCAGACGTACGTGCCCTGCCACAGAGGGCGCCTGCAGCTCTGGCCATCGCGTCTGTCGTTGGCTCGACCTCGGTGGTCTTCAAGAGCTTGGCGAGCAACGCTTGGCGCGGTCCGCCCCTCCAAGCCTGCGCCAGAACTACAGCTGGCACGATCACTCGGGCGCCATCAATGACTGATTGCCTGCGGAGCCACCAGAGTCGGCGATCTCCCGCCTCGGCGGCGAGCAGCGCTCCCGTGTCGTAGACGTACGGCTCGTTGCTTGTGGCCACGCCTGTCAGCCGGCCTTGGTCCAGACTGCTGCTCGGGCCGCGGCGAGCTCCGCACCGAATCTCGCGTCTTCTTCCGGAGTGAACGCGCCGTGCTCGGCTTCGTACTCGTGAACGAGTTCACGTGCGGCTTGGACGCGAGCCCATTGCTCGGCGGCCTCGGAAAGCCAAGCGGATACTGACACGTGCTCCTTGTCCGCCGCTGCGCGGACCTGCTCGGCGACCTCTTCGGGCAGCGAGATCGTGATCTTTACCGATGCCATACCGCAAGCATACCTCAGTCATACTCTGGTATGACCCGATGATCTTGCTGACAGGAGTGGGCGAGTCGATCGTGCCGGATCTGATCTGGCCCGTGTCGCAGATCAGGTCGAGATCGGGGCGATGAGGTCGTCAACGGCGAGATCGGTGTCGGCGTACTTCACCGGGATCCGGTCACCCGAGCGGTATTCGACGCGGACCCGATACCCGGCTTTGGTCGGCTCGGTGTGTTCGTAGATCACGTCCTTGGTGACGACCCAGTACGCCTGGTACCCGGCCTTGCCGTAGAGCGCGGCCTTGGTCGTGAGATCGGCCATCACAGTGCCGTCCGACACCTCCACCACCAGCAGCACATCCTCCGGCCGCCAGATGGCCACCTTCGATCCGACCTTCCCGACCGGCTCTGCGTCGGCTGCGGCTACCCAGCAATCGGGGTCCGGCAGCGAGTCTCCACTTGGAAGTGTCTCGCAGGTTATTTCCCCGCCGGTCCCGGGCAGGGCCCTCATGATCCGGGAGACCGTACGTGCATGCCAACGACCGATCACCACAGGCCAGATGTCCCCGTCGACGAATTCCACGCGCTGATCTCCGAAAGCCCCGGCTTCCCAGGCACGGATGAATCCGTCGCGGGTGAAGTGATACGGGAGGGTTGCCTGGCCCATGTGATCAGCGTAGTGGCTACGAACCCGGGTGGCGGTACATCACGTCGGTGGCCGCATGGGTGAAGCCGAGCCTTTTGTAGAGCCCGACCGCCGCCTTGTTGTCCGCCTCGACGTACAGCATGACGCTCCGCAGCGCGCGGTCGCGGAGGTAACGGAGCCCGGTGACGGCGAGTGCCTTGGCCAGGCCCGCGCCCTGGGCCTCCGGCGCCACGCCGAGGACGTAGATCTCGCCCACCGGGCCCGGTTCGTCGCCGCGTACCTCCCCTTCGTGCACTTTCGTCCAGTGGAACCCGAGCAGGTGACCGGGGCGGCCGTCGCGCTCGGCCACGAAGAAGCCAGCCGGGTCGAACCACGCGGCACCCAGGCGAGCGTCGAGATCCGTCCGCGTCCACCGACCCTGTTCCGGATGCCGTTCGAACGCCTCCGCGTTCAGGGCGAGCCAGGCGTCGTCGTCGTGCCCCGGGCGGAACGTCCGGATCGTGACCCCTTCGGGGGTGGGTACGTCGGGAAGCGCCGGTGCATCGGCACCCGCCAACGCGCGCCGGAGCCAGGCGAGCTCCCGGATCGGTACGAACCCGGTTGCCACGGCGAGAGACGCGGCGCCCGGATGAGGCCCGTGTGCCCACAGCTGGACCGGGCGACCGGCGGCGTGGACGACGAGCCCGTCGACGAGCAGCCGGCCGAGGCCACGGCGGCGGTGGTCGGGGTGGACCACGAGATCGCCCGAGACCTCGGTGGGCCCATCGGGTTGTCCGGGGCGTTCGAGTCGGGCGTAGCCCGTGATCAGGCGTTGGTCGCCCGCCACCACGTCGCCCGTCAACAGGTGGGTGGATCCGGGCGCCGCGAGGTGGAGCGTGGCCTGTTCGTCGAGGGCGCGGACGCCGTCGACACGGGCGGCGGCTGCCACCAGGTGCTCGACGCCGGCGAGTTCACCGGGAGCGAGTTGACCGGTGACGCGTACGACATCCGGCGATCCACTCATCCCCCTACCGTACGGGTCGGCACGCCGAAGATCGCCGTTCCGGCTGGCTCTGTTGTGGACGAACGGCGCCGCCGGGGGGCCGCGTCGGTACCGTACGGCGTGCGGTGATCGAATCCGGCGCCGCAACCAGTGCTCAGGGATCGAATGCGGAGGACGCATGTCGCGGTGGGGATCGACTGGTGGGTGGGGCATCCGTGCCGTTGTGGCGGCGAGTGTCGCGGCGGTCGGGATCGGCGTACTCGGGACCAACCCGGCTGTCGGCGCCGGCCCCGAAGCACCCGCGCCAAAACCAGGGCCGGCGCACGGCGGCAGGACGGCCTTCACCCTGACGGTCCTGCACACCAACGACGACGAGTCGCAGCTGCTCGGCGTCGACGGCGACACCAACGGCAACGGCACGATCGAGCCCGACGAGGAACGCGCCTATGGCGGCGCGGCGCGCTACGCGACCCAGTGGGACCACCTGCGCAGGGACGCGCGGCGTGGGCCGTCCGACCTGCGGGGCGGCCGGCATGGGGTGCTC
>JBOHED010000540.1:0-3928 GCA_050700915.1 Actinopolymorphaceae bacterium
GGCGGCCGGCGGACCAAGCCCTGACTCGGTGTGGGACTTCGAGGAAGAAGTCGAGCGCCTGGTGTTTCGCGGCGACGACGCGTCGGTCCGAAAGGCCTTGGAACTCGCCACACCCGTGCTGTCCGGCCAACTGACGTTCACCGAGCCGTCAGCGCCGATCCAGTGCCTGATGCTGTTGCCGCTGGCCCGGGCCGGCAGGTACGAGGAGGCCGCGCAGGCGTTCCAACGGGCCCGACGCGCGATGTACCACGGCGTCTACCGGTACGAGTACTCCGCCATGAGGGTCGAGTTCTGTGCGTTGACCGGCAACGAGAAGACCGGGCTGTCAGTGCTCCGCGAAAACCTGGCCTGGTTCCGTACGTTGAACCGCCCGAACGGCAAGATGGACTACGCCACCGCCGGCGCGGTGCTCTGCCGCCAGTTGATCGCCGCCGGCCAGGGTCACGAGATGGTCCACGCCAACGGCAGCGACCTCACCTGGACCGTGGTCGGTCTCCACCAGGAGCTGGAGAGCATCGCGCTGGAGTTGGCCGCCGCGTTCGACGCCCGCAACGGCACGACCCACCAGGGTGACCAGATCCGGGCGCGCCTGGCCGCGAGTCCCGTGGTCGACTTCCTGCCGTTGACGCCCACCGCCCGCAGGCCGGACCGGTCGTTGGCGCCGCCGGTGGGAGCGCCTCCGGAGGCGCTGCTGGACCGGGCCGAGTGGCACCACGCCCGGGAGGAGATGACGTGGGGCCGCGGCTGCCTGGCCGTCATCGGAACGCCGCCGCCGCACCTCTCCGCGCGGCACGCGATGCTGACTGCCCTGACCGACTGGGACGCCGACGACTCCGGGCAACGGCTGGCCTGGGCGGCGGATGCTCTGCGGCAAGCCGGCGACCTGCGCCGACACCTGCTCTGCCGGTGCTGGCTCGGCTCCTGGCTTGCCGAGCACAACCGGGTCGCGGACGGGCTCCCGATCGTGGCCTGGTCGGTGCACGAGCTCAACCGCACCGATGACCACCACGCGATCGCCATCGGCGAGTGGGAGTACGCCCGTGCGCTGGTTCGGGCAGGTCAGGACCAGAACGCCTACCACGCGATGGCACGGGCGACCAAGCACGCCGTGTCCGCGGGCAACCCGGTGCTGATCGGCTCGATCTACCGGATCGAGGCGATCTGGCGGGAGCACGACAGGTTCCAGCCGAAACAGGTGCTGGCCCTTGCCGCCGCCGCCAGGGATGCGTACGCCGCGGCCGGTTCGCCCGGCCAGCAGGTGGCTGCGTACGAACAGATGCGGCGTACGCACGAGCGGGCCGGGACGCAGGGGCAGTTCACCGAGATGGTCGAGAGTGAGCTCGCCGCCCTGACGCCAGACGCACCGGCGCGGGTCCGTGCCTACCTGCGGTACCGGCGTGCGGTGGCGCTCATCGAGGCGGGCCGGGCCGCCGAGGCGCTCGAGGACATGATGGAGGCGGTCGGCGAGGCGACCTCCCGCGACGACGACTCCGCAACGCGGAGCTACCACCTGGCCGTCGCCTATCACGCCGCGGGCCGGGTCGAGGACGCTGTGCAGGTCGCGGACGAGATTGCCACCTGGCTGGACCGGCTGCGAGAGCGCGGCATGCTGGATGACCCGACCATGGCCGACGCGAACCGCCTGCTGCTCGCCGATGGCTACGCCGGACTCGGCGACTACTCCCTCGCCCTCGAGGAGTACGAGAAGGTCACGAGTGGTGCGGCCGAGCGTAGCGACCTGGCGACGGTCCGCCTCGCCCAGACCGATGCGGCGGCCATCCTCGACCGGCTGGACCGGGATGCCGAAGCGGCGCAGGCGTACCGGACGGCCGGTGATGCCGCGGAGAAGCTCCGCGACCCCTACACGCTGGCCGCATGTCGTGCCGGCGAGGCCCTGTCCCTGCACTGGACCGGGAACGTCGAGAGGGCGCTCGGCGTACTGGCCGAGGCCGAACGGGTCACCCGCAAGCTGCCCAAGAAGCCGGCCGAGCGGCTCGCCGCCAGCAGGGCGATCACCTTGAAGAGTGCCGCACACGTACTCGCCGCAGCCGGCCGCAGCCAGGAGGCTGGGGACCTGACGGTCCAGGCGGCGGACTACTACCGGGAGGTCGGCAACACCGTCGAGGCGGTGAAGATGGACCTGCTGCGAGGTCGCATCCTCGCCGTCGAGACTCCGGACCTCGCGATCCCCGTGCTGCGGGCGGCGCTGGGCGCCGCGGTCGATATCCCGCCGTTGCACCGGTTGGTGGCGCGCACCCTGGCCGCGACGTTGGACGGGATGGGACAGACCGACGAGGCGCAGCGGCTGCGGGCCGGCTCGGCCTGACCCGCGCGCACTCGGATCATCCCGAACGAAATCCGCTCCCGAACGAATCCGCCTCAGCGACGCAGCTTGGGGATGATCTCGCGGCCGTACGCCTCGAGCGTGTGGTCGGGATCGTCGTGCATGAGGTAGAGCGCGAACTGATCGACGCCGATCTCGGCGAGCTCCCGGAGCCGGTCGACATGAGCGGACTCAGGGCCGAGGAGGCAGAACCTGTCGACGATCTCGTCGGGTACGAAGGCTGTCGACGGGTTGCCCGCTCGGCCGTGGTGGGAGTAGTCGTAGCTCTTCCGGCCGACGATGTAGTCGGTCAGTGCACGGGGGATCGGCCCGTCGGTGCCGTAGCGGGCAACGAGGTCGGCGACGTGGTTGCCGACCATCCCGCCGAACCACCGCAGCTGGTCCCGCTGGTGCGCCAGGTCGTCACCGACGTAGCCGGGAGCGGCCACACAGAGGGTGATCTCGGCGGGGTCGCGGCCGATGTCAAGCGCCGCTTGACGCACCGAGCCGATCGTCCAGCGGGCGATGTCGGGGTCCGCGGTCTGCAGGATGAAGCCGTCGGCCACCTCTCCGACGAGGCGCAATGCCTTGGGACCGTAGGCCGCCAGCCACATCGGCAGCGTGGCGCCCTCGCGTACCCACGGGATGCGCAACGGCACGCCGTGGTGGACGGCCTCCCGACCTTCGGCCAGCGCCTTGATGACCCGCAGGGACTCGCGCACCGTGGCGAGGGTGGCGGGTCGCCGGCCGATCACCCGATGCGCGGAGTCGCCCCGACCCATGCCGCAGATCATCCGGTTGCCGTGCATCTCGTGGAGAGTCGCGAACATCGACGCGGTCACTGACCAGTCGCGGGTGCCCGGGTTGGTGACCATCGGCCCGACCGTCATGGTCGAGGTCGTTGCGAGGATCTGCGAGTAGATGACGAACGGCTCCTGCCACAACACGTGGGAGTCGAACGTCCAGCCGTACCGAAAGCCGTTGCCCTCGGCCCGCTGCATGCGTTCGACCACGAGTCGTGCCGGCGGGTCGTTCTGTAGGACCACCCCGAATTCCATGCTCCCCCCAAGAAGCGTCCGCTCGCCTGGTCAGGTGAGGTACTGGCAGAGGTCGCGGGCGACGAACTGGCCGTGACCCGCCCGACCGTGGAACGCCCCGCCGGCGATGACGACCTGACCGCGCGAGAGCACGGTGTCGACCTTGCCGGTGATCGACATTCCTTCGTACGCCGAATAGTCGACGGCCATGTGGTGCGTGGCCGCCGACAGGGTCTGCTGCGCTCGCGGGTCGTAGACCACGATGTCGGCATCGGACCCTGGCGCGATCACGCCCTTGCGGGGATAGAGGCCGAACATCCGCGCGGGCGTGGTCGAGGCGATCTCCACCCAACGAGACAACGAGATCTCGCCGCGGACGACGCCCTGGTGCAACAGGTCCATCCGGTGTTCCACGCCCGGAATGCCGTTGGGAATCTTCGAGAAGTCACCCCTGCCGAGCTGTTTCTGGTCCTTGAAGCAGAACGGGCAATGGTCGGTTGACACCACGCTGAGGTCGTTCGTCCGCAGCCCGCGCCACAGCTCGTCCTGATGCTCGGCGGGGCGCAGC
>JBOHED010000541.1:0-5337 GCA_050700915.1 Actinopolymorphaceae bacterium
CCTTCTGGCCCTTCGCCATCACGCTCCACTTCTGCCGAGTGTGCACAAACCGTAGGTTTCGCCAGCAAAACCTATGGTCTGCGCACACTCGAACCGGATCGCCCGGTTGCGCACCCGTCCGTCCATATGCCCAGGAGGCCCTGCGGGTTGGCCGAATATTCCGGGGCCTCGACGTTCCTGCCAGTATGCCGTGCCACCCACGCAGCCCGACACTGGATGCCATGAACGACATCACCGCATTTCCGCTACCAGGCCTGACCTCCAGCGAGGTCGCCGTACCCGCCCCGGCCGCAGGGACACAGCGCTGGGCAGGTGCGCCGACGGCGCTGCTGGACTCCGACGGCACGACGGTGCTGGCCTACCGGATCCGGGACGCCGACGGCGACCGGGTAGTCCTCGCCCGCTCCGCCGACGGGGTGCACTTCGACACGCTGACCGAGCTGACCTCGAAGGCGTTGGGTGTCGCGATGGTCGAGCGGGCCGCGCTCGTCCGGACCGCGACCGGATGGCGCCTCTACCTGTCGTGTGCGGTGCCGGGGACCAAGGCCTGGTGGATCGGGCTACTGGAGTCCCGCATCCTGGATGGCCTCGCAGCGGCAAGCCTTCGACCCCTCGAGATGGGTGGGCCGCTGGACGCCCTCAAGGATCGGATCGTCCGGCACGCCGGCGGTACCTGGCGGGCGTGGGTCTGCTGCCACCCGCTCGACATCCCGGGAGCCGAGGATCGGATGTCGACGATCTACGCCACGTCCGACGACGGCATCAGCTGGCGGAACCACGGCGTCGTCCTGGCCGCCCGCCCTAGCGAGTGGGACGCGCGCGGTGCCCGGTTGACGACCGTGCTGCCGGACGGCCGCGCCTGCTACGACGGACGGGCAACGGCCGAGGAAAACTGGTTCGAACGTACCGGCCTCGCCGTCCCCACCGGCGTCGGTGCACAGGTGCGGGCGGTCGACGGCGGACCGGTTGCCGATGTGCGTTATCTGGACGTCCTGGCGCTACCGGGCGGCGGTCACCGGCTCTACTACGAGGCCCGCTGCCCCGACGGCGCCCACGAGCTGCGGACGGAGCTGCACGCCTGAGGCGCATGGACGTAGGTCAGTCGGGCACGTGCGGGGCGATCGGACCGGTCCGGCGGAGGGCGCCCGGCGCGGCCGCCGGGACCACCGGATGCCGAGGGGCCACCGGTTCGATGCGTACGTAGGAAGATCCGAGCGGCGGCCGCGGGTCGGCATCCCCGCGGTTGGGCCACAACGCCGTCGCCCGCTCCGCCTGCGCGGCGATCGTCAAGGACGGGTTGACGCCCAGGTTCGCCGACACGGACGCACCGTCGACGACATGCAGGCCGGGATGGCCGAACACCCGGTGGTAGCCGTCGATGACCCCGGTCGAGGGCGAGTCGCCGATGACGCAGCCGCCGATGATGTGCGCCGTCAACGGGATGTTGGCGACCTCGCCGACCGTGCCGCCCGGGGTGCCGCCGATGCGGGTGGCGAGCCGGCGTACGACCTCGTTGGCCACCGGCAGCCAGGTGGGGTTGGGCCGGCCGTGGCCCTGCCGCGAGGTGAGGCGAGCCCGCCGTGATCCACGACCCAGCGGTCCACGCCGCAGGCTGACCGTCAGCGAGTTGTCGTGGGACTGCATCACCAGCGCGATGACGGTGCGTTCGGACCAGTGCCGCAGGTTGAAGGTCCGCAGCCAGGTGGCCGGATGCCGGGCGACCGTGCCGAGCCAGGTCGCCCATCGCGGCCGCCGGCCGCCACCGTCGGTCAGGACGGTCTGGAGCAGCCCCATGGCGTTGCTGCCCTTGCCGTAGCGCACGGGTTCGACGTGGGTGTGCGCATCGGGATGGAACGACGAGGTGATCGCGATGCCGCGCGAGTAGTCGACGTCCCGGTGGTGGGCCACCGCCCCGACGATCGACTCGGAGTTCGTCCGCGTCAGCACGCCCAGCTTGGCCGAGAGACTCGGCAGGAAGCCGTCGGCTTTCATCCGGTGCAGGAGTTCCTGCGTGCCGAGCGCGCCCGCCGCGAACACCACCTGACCGGCGTGGAAGGTACGCCGGTCCCTCCCGGCCCGTACTCCGGTGTGTTCGGTGTCGATCGCGTAGCCGCCGACGGCGAGCGGGCGTACTGCGGTCGCGGTCGTGAGCGGGTGGACCACGGCGCCCGCGCGTTCGGCGAGGTAGAGGTAGTTGCGGGTCAGGGTGTTCTTCGCGTTGTGCCGGCAGCCGGTCATGCACTCGCCGCACTCGATGCAGGACCGCCGACGCGGCCCGGCGCCACCGAAGTACGGGTCGTCGACCTCCGTGCCCGGAGGGGTGGCTGGCGGGGTGCCAGGCGGGGTGCCCGGTGCACCGAAGAAGACTCCGACCGGCGTCGGACGGAACGTCTCGCCGACCCCCATCTCGTCGGCCACCGTACGCATGGCGACGTCGGAGGGCGTGGTCGTCGGGTTGGTCGTGACGCCGAGCATCCGCTTGGCCTGGTCGTAGTGCGGGGCGAGCTCGCTCCGCCAGTCGGTGAGGTCGCGCCACTGCGGGTCGTCGTAGAACTCGGCGAGCGGTTCGTAGAGCGTGTTGGCGTAGACCAGCGATCCTCCACCGACACCGGCGCCGGAGAGGACCAGGACGTCGCGCAGCAGGGTGATCCGTTGGATGCCGAGACAGCCGAGCCGTGGCGCGAAGAGGAACCGTCGTAGCTCCCACGACGTCCGCGGCAACGGCGTCGCCGTAGCGGACCCTGCCGGGTCGGGCTCGTGGAACCGGGCGCCGGCCTCCAGTACGCCGACCCGGTAGCCCTTCTCGGTCAGCCGCAGCGCCGCGACGCTGCCGCCGAAGCCCGACCCGATGACGAGGACGTCGTAACGACCTGAGCCGTTGCGGTCAGAGTCGGAGTGGCCAGAGCCGTTGCGGTCAGAGTCGGGGCGGTCAGAGTCGGGGCGGCTGGGTACGGTCATCGCCGGTTCCACCCCTTCCTCACCTGCGGCCGAGCCTGCGCAGTGTCCGCAGCCCGACCGCGATCCCCCGTGCGAACCGGTCGTACGCCATGTCACCCACGGGTGCCACCGGCATCCGCTGGACGGCGATGGTCTGCGGCTCGGTGTACTTCAGCAGGCCGTCGATCCCATGCCGGCGGCCCATGCCGGAGTCGCCCATGCCTCCCATGGGGGCGTCGATGCTGCCCCATGCCGCTGCGTACGCCTCGTTGATGTTGACCGTGCCGGCCCGTAGCCGGGTGGCGACCGCGTGCGCCCGCCGCACGTCACCGCCATAGACGGCGGCGTTGAGACCGTACGGAGAGTCGTTGGCGGCGGCAACTGCGGCGGCGTCGCCCTCGACCCGGTACAGCGAAACGACCGGGCCGAAGGTCTCCTCGCGGTGGCAGAGCATGTCCGGCGTGACGCCGGTGAGGACCGTCGGCGCGAAGAAGTACGGACCGAGGTCGGGGCGCGGCTTCCCTCCCGCGAGGATCTCGGCACCCTTGCTCACCGCGTCGTCGACGTGCTCGGTGACGGTCGCCAGCTGCTGCGCGGAGATCAGCGAACCCATGTCGACGGTGAAGTCGAACGTCGCCTTGACCACCATGTCTCGGACCCGGGCGACGAACCGCTCGCGAAACGCATCGAAGACAGGTGCCGCGACATAGAGGCGTTCGATCGAGATGCACAGCTGGCCGGCGTTGGAGAAACACCCGCGGACAGCACCTTCGGCGGCCTTGTCGAGGTCGGCGTCGTCGAGGACGAGCAACGGGTTCTTGCCGCCGAGTTCCATCGTCGCGCCGATCAGGCGCTCGCCACAGCGACGGGCGACCGCCCGTCCGGTCTGCGTCGAACCGGTGAAGCAGATGAAGTCGGCCTCCTCGATCAGTGCGGCGCCGACGCGGGCACCCTCACCGATGACCACCTGCCACAGGTCGGCGGGCAGGCCCGCCTCAGCCAGGAGTTCGGCGCCGACCAGCGCGCAGAGGGTGGTCTGGGTCGCCGGTTTGGTGATCACGGCGTTGCCGGCGACGAGAGCCGGGAGCGCGTCGGAGACCGCCATCGTGAGGGGGTAGTTCCAGGGCGCGATCACCCCGACGACGCCCTTGGGGTGGTGCAGCTCGACAGTTCGGGTGAGCAGCGGGAAGAGCCCCACCCGGCGCGCCGGGTGCAGGAGGCGTGGCGCCATCCGCCCGTAGTAGCGGGCGTTCATCGCGACGTCACACACTTCCTCGAACGCGTGCCGCCGCGCCTTGCCCGACTCCCACTGGACGATGTCGAGGATGTCGTCCTGCCGCTGGAACACCAGGTCGTGCAGCCGGAGGAGCAGCGCGGCCCGATCCCGGACCGGCACCTGGGCCCACTCGGCTTGTGCCCTGCGGGCCCGGGCAAATGCGGCGGCGACGTCGTCATTGCTCGAAACGGGTACTTCTGCGAGCTTCCCGCCGCTCAGTGGAGTGACCGAGCTCACCGTCTCGGCAGACGTCGCGGAGACCCGGGAGGTGAGGGAGCTGATCCGCTCGGGCGCTAGCGCGTGGTCCACGCGGTCCTGCGTCGGCGCAGTCATGCGTTCAGGGTATTCCGATCGTGCCCGCGGGAGTCGGAGTCGCGCCCGTCTGTGCCGTCTCCTCCAGGCCGGCGTCGGCCTCCTCCGCGTCCGCCTGGGCCGCCTCCCCCGCGCCGGCCCGGGCCTCCTCCTCGCAGGCGGTGGCCAGGGCTTCGATAGCGAGGGCGAGGCCGGCCAGGACATCGGCGTCGAGCCGGCCAAGCAGCCGCCGGAAATGCTCCTGCCGCACCTCGTGGAGGTCGCGGAGGAGCCGGCGGGCGGCCTCGGTGAGGTCGATCCGGCGTACGCGGCGGTCACGGTCGTCGGGCAGCCGGCATACCAGGTCGCGGGCCTCCAGTCGGTCGACGATCCCGGTGAGCGTCGTCGGCCCGACGCCCAGCGACCCGGCGAGCTCGTGCGCGGAGAGGGCGCCGGTCGCGGCGAGGATGAAAAGCAGCCGCAGTTGCTGCATCGTGAGATCGACGGAGAAGAACTCGGTCGCACCCTCCCGCACGATGCTGCGACGGAACTGCTCGTCGGCTCGTTCGATCCGAGCGATCAGCTCGGCCCTGCCGCCCACCTCTGCCCTGCCGGCCACCTCTGCCCTGCCGCCCAGCTCGGCCCGGTCAGGCTCCTCAGCCCGGTCAGGCACCGACTTCTGGTCGTTCAGCTCATCCCCGTCGCCCATGCTGCCTCCTCACCTTTCCTCCCTACAGAGGACCTGCCCCGGAAATACCCTGAGAAGTGCCGCCTGATGGCGATAATCCGCACGACGCAAAGTATTGTCTGCGGCGACCGACGCTGGAAGTGGA
>JBOHED010000542.1:0-2312 GCA_050700915.1 Actinopolymorphaceae bacterium
GTGGGTGAGGACCAGGGTGGTGTCGAGGTCGCGGGCGAGTTTCACCCGTCGGCTGGCCTGACCGGGCCGGATCCGCAGCAGCCCAGACAGCCAGGTGGCGGTGGAGGTCGCGCCGGCGGTCTTGCCCAGATCACGCCGGTCTGTTTCCCGGATGCCTGCCAGCAGCGCCGCGTCGACCTGCGCGGCCAGTCCCTGTAGGTCGACCAGCAGGTCGACCAACTCGTCTTCGGGCATCGACCACAACACCGGCGGCAACTCGTCCCCCAGCCGGGACCGCATCCCCGCCACCAGCACCGGCAACGGATGCCCAGACGCCCCCGCAGCAGAGCCCGCCCCGGTCGTGTCGGTGCCCGCACCGGTGCCCGCACCGGAGGCGGTGGCGATGCCCGCTCCGGTCGCGGTGCCGGTGACCGTTTCCATGATCCAACCATAGAGGTGACCACCGACAACCCGACCCCGAAAGCCCTGTGAAACAAGGACTCTTCCAGTCTCAAGCCCACCACGTGGATCGCTTGGCTCCGTACCGGCGACGAACCAGCGCGGGGCCGGGCGCTACGCTGCGAGGCCTGTTGCCGGTCAGTGAAGTGTGGCGGCGGCGTCGCGAAGGTGTTGGTGGACGCCGTCGTACGCAGCAGCGGACGGCATCAGATCCTTTGCCAGCTTGACGACGGAGCTGTAGTTGGTGTCGACGACGTTGGCCAGCGGAGCTTTCGCGATCTGCGACAGCAGCTGGTAGCCGTCCATCGGATCGAGCGAGTACAGCTCACCCAGCCAGTGGATCATCTCGACCTGGGCGATCCGCCACGCGTCCTCGAGCGGACGGCTCGAACCGACCACCGAGAACGCGTCGTCGTGCTCGATTCGTGGCCAGGCAGGCGCTCCGCCCTTCACGAGATCGACGATGACGGTGACGTTCATGGCACCCTCGACGGCCGTACCGCAGGCCTCGCCCTCACCTTGCCGGTAGTGCCCGTCGCCGACGGAGAACAACGCGCCGGGCACGTTGACGCCGAGGTAGCAGGTGGCCCCGGCGCGCATCTCGGGAGAGTCCATGTTGCCGCCGAAACGTTCAGGGACAAGGGATGAACGCACTTCGCGTCCACCCGGCGCCACACCCACCGTGCCGAGCATCGGCTCCAGCGGAAGGTCGATCTGGAACTCGCTGCGCAACGCCTCGAATGTCAACGACTTCTTGACACGATCGAGGTGGTAGATCCAGGTCAGCTCCGGCAGGGGCGCTTGCAGAGT
Source organism: Actinopolymorphaceae bacterium (assembly GCA_050700915.1). Taxonomy (GTDB): domain Bacteria; phylum Actinomycetota; class Actinomycetes; order Propionibacteriales; family Actinopolymorphaceae; genus Thermasporomyces. The sequence goes on from JBOHED010000542.1 coordinate 1,249, forward strand.
GGCCGTCTTGTCGGTGCTCGTCAGGCCGCCGAAGAACGGGATGGTGGTCGAAACTCCCCAGTCACGGGCCGGCTCGAGGTCGACGAAATGCAGCACGAGGGTGTCGCCGGGCTCGGCGCCTTCCACGTGGAACGGACCGGTCTGCGGATTGACGTGGTTCATGTCGACGCAGGCCGATGGCAGGTCCTCCGCCTTCCGGATCCGGCCGGAATAGGCGTCCTCGGTCCAGAGGCGCAGGGCCGTGCCGGGCTTGACCGACATGATCGGCTGGACCCCTCCGAAGGTCCATGCGTACTCCTCGAAGGTGGGTGTGTACTCGATCGTCTCCATCCGCCGAAGTCTCCCTCCGGTGCCGGGTAGTTGGATGCCGGGTAGGTAATTGCCGGGTAGGTAGTTGCCGGGTAGGTAGTTGCCGGGTAGGTGGTTGCCGGGTAGGTGGACAGCGCCGGTCACGCGAGCGATCCGGACGCGCTGGTGCCCGAATCATCGTACGGCCGGTAGCCTCCCAGCGAATGCACGAAGAGATCGGACCAAGCCTGGAGAGGTTCATGACGATCACAGACGTACGTGCCCGGGCCGTGACCGTCCCCCTGAAGCGCACCGCGCGGATGTCCACCCGCGTGCTGAGCGACCGCCACTACCTGCTGGTCGAGGTGTCGACGGACGACGGTACGAAAGGCCTCGGTTACTCCTACGCAGGTACGTCGGGCGGCCAGCTCCTCGCCGAGTCCGTCGCGCTCTTCGAGCCCATCCTCCAAGGCGCCGACGACGCCGACATTCTCGGCCTGTGGGACCGCCTCTACCAGGAGACACTGCTCACCGGCCGCCGCGGTGTGGTCATCCGCGCGCTGTCCGCAATCGACATGGCGCTGTGGGACGTGAACGCCAAGCGGGCCGGCGTTCCCCTTGCCGTGCTGCTGGGCGGCACGATCGCGCGACCGATTCCGGCGTACGCCTCGGGTGGTTACTACCGTCCGGAGGACGGGCCGTGGGAGACGGTGGTGGCGGCCGAGATCGAGCGGAACCGGGAGCAGGGTTTCCGCGACCACAAGATCAAGGTCGGC
>JBOHED010000543.1:0-2978 GCA_050700915.1 Actinopolymorphaceae bacterium
CTCGGGCCCGCGCCGGGAGCGTCCCGCGCCTCGTACGCCGACGCCGCGATCAGCGAGGTCCGGCTGGCCCGCCGGGTCCTGGGGCAGGTCGACCTGCCGGTCGACACCGTTTTCGTCGGCGGCGGAACCCCGACTCTGCTGCCTCCGGAGGACCTCGGCCGTGTTCTGCACCACATCGACGCCGAGTTCGGGCTCGCGCCCGGTGCCGAGGTGACGACCGAGGCCAACCCCGAGTCGGTGGATCGCGGCTACCTGGAATCCCTGCGTACACAGGGATTCACCAGAATCTCGTTCGGCATGCAGAGCGCCCGGTCGCACGTCCTCGCCACGCTCGACCGGCGGCACACGCCCGGCCGCCTCGAGCAGTGCGTCGCCGACGCCCGCGCCGCGGGGTTCGACCACGTCAACCTCGACCTCATCTACGGCACGCCGGGTGAGACCGACGACGACTGGCAGGCCAGCCTCGACGCGGCTGTCGACGCGGGCGTCGACCACATCTCGGCGTACTCCCTCATCATCGAGGAGGGGACCCGGATGGCCGGCCTGATCCGCCGGGGTGCCCTCGCCGCGCCGGACGACGACGTACTCGCCGACCGCTACCTGCAGGCCGACGAAACCCTCGGCAGGGCAGGCCTTTCGTGGTACGAGGTCTCGAACTGGTCCCGCACCACCGCCGACCGCTGCCGGCACAACCTCCTCTACTGGACCGGCGGCAACTGGTGGGGTGTCGGGCCCGGAGCGCACAGCCACGTCGGGGGAGTCCGGTGGTGGAACGTCAAGCATCCCTCGACCTACGCCGAACGTCTCGCCGCCGGCGTCAGTCCCGCCCACGGCCGGGAGGTGCTCGACACCGACGACCAGCGGGTCGAACGCATCATGCTGGAGTTGCGTCTCGCGGACGGACTCACCCTCGACCTGCTCGGGCGCGAGGGCGTCGACGCCGCGCGCCGGGGCGCCGCGGACGGACTGCTGGTGTCCGCGGCTCTCTCCGCCGGCCGGGCCGTCCTCACCCGTCAGGGGAGACTCCTCGCCGACGCGGTCGTACGAGAGCTCCTCGGGTGGACCCCTCGTGATCAGGAACCAGCGTCGGCCGAATCGCTGACCGTCACGAAGTCGATCAGCTGCTCGACCGGCCCAAGCAGTGCGGGTTCCAGGTCGCGGTAGCTGCGCACGCCGCCGAGGATCCGCCGCCAGGCCTGCGAGATGTCGGCCTGGTCGTCGTGCGGCCAGCCCAGGGCCGCGCAGATCCCGTGCTTCCAGGGTGTCGTCCGCGGGATCGTCGGCCAGGCGTCGAGCCCGACCCGGCCCGGGCGTACCGCCTGCCAGATGTCGACGAACGGATGCCCGACGACAAGCACGTACGCACCGAACGGTCCGGACGCGACCTCCGCGGCGATCCGGCTCTCCTTGCTGCCGGGCACCAGGTGGTCAACGAGGACGCCGAGCCGCCGGCCGGCGCCGGGCGCGAACTCGGCGACCACCGCCGCGAGGTCGTCGACGCCTTCGAGGTACTCCACCGCCACGCCCTCGATCCGCAGGTCGTCGCCCCAGACCTTCTCGACGAGTTCGGCGTCATGACGGCCCTCGACGTAGATCCGGCTCGGCAGGGCGACGCGGGCGCGCGCTCCCGACACGGCGATCGACCCGGACGCGGTGAGCCGAGGCCTGCTGGTCGCCGGCCCGCCCGGTGCCGGTCGTCGGAGCACGACCGGACGACCGTCGAGCAGGAACCCGGGTCCGTACGGATAGCTGCGCCTGGCGCCGAACCGGTCCTCCAGGACCACGAGGGTGCGTTCGATGCCGACAACGGCGCCACAGAACCCGGTCGTCGCGTCCTCGACCACCAGGTCGGGCTCGACCTCGACGTCGACCGAGCGTCCGCGTTTGGGCACTCGCCAGTCACCGGCGAGGACGTCCGGACCGTAACGATCACCTGATGCGGCCATGGTGAGCGAGGGTAGCCGGCTCACACCAGCGGCAGCGTCCGCCGGCCGCCCGTGTCGCGAAGCTGGGCGTACCCACGCCGGATCCCGTCGACGAGTGCCTCCCGTGGCCACGGCCACTCGGCGGCCTCGCACGCCTGCTCGACCGGTACGCCCGCGTCGGCCAGCCGGCGGATCGTCCCGGCGACGCCCATGAGGTCGCCGCGTTGCTCGCCGACGTAGGCATGGTCGACGACGGCACCGTGCCCGGGCACGACCGCGGTCCGCGTCGTCAGGAGTCCCGCCACCACGTCGAGCGTCGCACCCCACTCGAGCGGGTACGAGTCGTCGCCGTACGACGGTGGACCGGACTCCTCCACCAGGTCTCCCACGTAGACCACGTCGGCGTCTGGGACGCGGACCACGACGTCGCCGTCGGTGTGGCCACGGCCCGGATGCACGAGCTCGACCACCCGGTCGCCGAGGTCGCACATCGCCACCGACGCGAACGTCCGCCCCGGCGGCACCACCTCCAGTGCGGCCATCTCCCGGGCCCATTCGGCCGACCGCGCGGAGAGCCGAGCACGCACATCGTCGGCGCGGGCCACGAGCATCGCGGGCACGGACTCGTGGCCGTAGATCACCGCGTCGGTGAACCGCGCGTTGCCGAAGCAGTGGTCGAAGTGCCAGTGGGAGTCGACCACCCAGCGCACCGGTGCGGGGGAGAGGCGTCGCAGGTCGGCGCGCAACTCGTCGGCTTCGCCCAGGCTTGCCCGGGTGTCGACCACCAGGATGCCGTCGGCACCCACGACCGCCCCGATCGTGAGGTCGTACGACGGATACCGCCGGGCGAAGCAGCCCGGTCCGACCTCGGCCCACCCGTGCGCGCTCGTGTCCACGAGCCCCAGCCTCGCATCCACTCAGGACGCACATTCAGGGCCTCTCCACGTAGACTGGCACTCGGGTTCGGGGAGTGCCAGGCATTGCCGCTGCCCCGTCCTCGGCTCAACCGGACGCGAGGAGGTGCGGGCACACCATGCTCGACGAGAGGAAGTT
>JBOHED010000544.1:0-4818 GCA_050700915.1 Actinopolymorphaceae bacterium
TGAGCTCGCCGAGGTTGCGGACGTAGACGCCCTTGAACGTCGGGCCGTCCGCACCGCAGCCGTTCGCCTCGCACGGCTCGGTCAGCACGCCGCGCGGGTTGATGACGTCGCTCCGGCTCGACGCGTCCGCGAGGGTCCTCGCCCTGCTGAGGTACGACGGGTCACCTGTGGCCTGGTGCAGCTCGGCGTATGCGCCCAGGATGATGCCCTGGTTGTAGGTCCAGGTCGTCTGGCCGTTGTTCTCACACGTCGTTCCGTCGAGGCCGTCGTTGATCATGTTCTCGTCGTTGATCATTCCGCTGGCCTCGAACCACGCGAGGTTCGCCGTCGCCTGGTCGAGGTACTCCGTGTCGCCGGGAATCCGGTTGTGCAGGCTGGCCGCGACCTTGATGAAGAGCTCGTTGGTGACGGCGTTCTTGTAGCGCTGGTTGATGTTCCACACGACACCGCCACCACAGATGTCGTCCCGGCTTGCCCACATGTAGTCGGCGTCGAACTTCGCGGTCTCGAGATACCGCTGCTCGCCGGTCAGGTCGTACGCCCGGATCCAGGCCAGCGCCCACCAACCGGTGTCGTCGATGAAGTCGTTGGTGAAGTTGCCGCCCTGGGCGTCGAGGTTCTTGTCGTAGGTGTTGGCGATGATCCAGTCGTAGGACCGGTCCCCGGTGGCGAGTTGGTAGTCGAGCACGGCGGTGAGAGCGTTGGCGGAGTTCCACCAGCCGGTGGTCTTCCACAGGCCGGTGTCGGCGTTGTAGAGCTTCACCAGTGCAGCGATCGCGCGCTTGCTCGGTGTGCCCTTGGTCGTCGGTTTCTCGACGCCGATCCACGCGGTGCAGACGATGTCGTCCCGGTTGCCGGCCTTGCCGCAGGCCCGCAGGACACCCTTGCGACCGTCGGTGGCGTCGATCGCGAACACGTCGGTCGACGTTCCCCGTTGCCCGGCCGGGATCGTGGCGTAGCCGAGCCGCTCGTCGGCGATCGTCTCGCCGCCGTCGTAGGACCGGTCCAACCAGACCTCGTCGGTGGGGTCGCCGTTGTTGATGGTGGCCCAGCCGAGCGCGTCCCGGTCGGAGATGTGCAGTTCGATCGAACGCCCGAAGATGGTGTTCCCGTCGGCGAGCCGGTCCTCGCTGGGTACAGTCGCGGCGCCCGCGGTCGATGTGCCGGTCATCAAGCCCACCCCCAGGGCGAACGCACCGGCCGTTGCCAGCAGCCGTCCTACGGATCGGGTTCGCGTCCTCGTTGTCACAGAGCCTCCACCTGCGTCGCGTCCACCCGGGACGGCCGAACGATCGGGCGGAGACAGCCAACAAGATCGGCAGGGACTGTGGGAACGAATCCACCCAGGATGACCGTGGCCGGCCAGGTGTCGGGTGCGCCTACTGGTGCCACATCCACGACTCGGCGGTGAACGCGGACTTCCTGCCCGTGATGACAGTGCCGCCGAACGCCACGAGGCGGTCGCCCACCCACACGGCGGAGCGGCCCTCCCTGGCGCCCTGTGTCGGCTCGGTCAGGCGGATCCACCGGCCGCTCTTCCCCGCTTCAGGGTCGAGGACGTATCCCCGCTCGACCGCAAGTTCGGTCCCGCCAGTGGCAGGTCCCTGCCACAGCGCGTCAGTACGTCCTTCCGGCAGCACGGGCAGCGGCCGCCACCGGCGAGTCTGCGGGTCGAAGATGCCGCCGTAAGGGAAGACTCGACCGTAGTTGCCGGTCTGTCCGCCGTCGGCGCCACCGGTGGACGGGTCGACGAGGAGCCCGTCGGTCACTGACCACGACCAGCCACCGATGATCTCCGAGTCGGGGAGCCGGCGCCATGTTCTGGTAGGCAGGTCGAACTCGGCCGCCTGCACGATGCTCGGCTCGTCCGCGCCCGGGTTCGGCACCCACTCGTGGGCGAACAGCACCAACCGGTCGTCGCCCACCGGCATCATCGCCCGGTCGAATGACGGCCCCAGCGGGTCGGCGGGCAGGTCCTGCCACACGCGGCCGGCGAGGATCCGATCGGGTACGCGGCCCTGCTCGTGGCTGGTCTCGTAGGCAAGAAGCTTGCCGTCGGCGGGGGTTAGGGCGGAGGAGGCCAGGGCGGCCCCGATCGTGTTCCCCGAGGCGGCGGACTCTCGCCACCGGTCGGCCGCGATGTCGTAGCTCAGCAACCGTGGCGGCTTGTCGTACCCCTCGGGGCCGTGATCCCGGGCCAACACATGCACTACGCCGTCGACGACGACGGCCTGCTCACCGTGAAGTGGCAGCCGCGCCGGTGCGATGGGTCGCCACGAGCGGGTCGTCAGGTCGAGTGCGGCACCGTCACGCCGGATCCGACCGATGGCGCAGTCGGCGCCGGGCGGGCAGGGTCCAGTGTCCTGGCCGCCCATGACGAGCACGTCCGTGCCCGTCGAGACCATGACCGACCACGCGCGCGGGCTCAACGGTGCGTCGGGAAGCCGCCGCCAACGGTCGTCCTGGATCGTCGTACCGGGCCCGCCCGCGACCTGCGTGGTGGCCTGGGTGGTGGCCTGGTCGCCGCAACCGGCAGATCCCGCGAGTACGACAAGCAGCCCGGCGCTGGCGACAATCCGGCTGACGCGCTGATCGACCATGCTGGCTCCCTCGCGAGTGGTCTGCGGCACATGACGCCCGGAGTACTCCGTTGGTTGCCCGCCGCCACGCCCGCGGTCGGCACGTTGGATGAGGGGACCCTTCCGGCGAAGGCGCGTTGGATGAGGGGACCCTTCCGGCGAACCTATGGGATGAGGGCGCCCCTCATGCGAGAACCGAGGGGATGAGGGCGCCCCTGACGCGAGGGCCGAGGGGATGAGGGCGCCCCTCATACGGGCGATACGGGCGCGCAACACGCCCGTACGCAGGAAATCCCGTTGCCCCCGGTCGCGCCCGATCCGTAGCGTTCGGAGCTGCTGATGACTCCCACCACAACTGTCCGTCGTACCGTCCTGCGCTGCCTCTGGCCAGGGCGGCGACAGGCGTGCGCTCTTGGCGTGGCAATCCTGCTCACCACCGTCCTGCCGCTGCTCGCTCCGCAGCTCACCCGGCGCTTCGTCGACGACGCGATCGCTGGCCACCCGGCGAGCCAGCTCACCCTCATCGCGTTGGGCTACCTCGGCCTCGCCGTCTCCGGTCAGGTCGCGCGGATGCTCACCGCCTGGCTCGCCAGCCGGCTCGCGTGGGACGGCACCAACCGGCTGCGGGAGACCCTCGCCGAGCACGCGCTCGGCCTGGACATGGCCTACCACGGACAGCGCACCCCCGGCGAGATGATCGAGCGGGTCGATGGGGACGTGGTGGCGGTGGCGGAATTCGTCGTCGCGTTCCTGCTGGACATCGTGGTCAGTCTCCTGATCCTCGTCGGCGTCATCGTCATGGTGTTCGCGGTCGACCTGAGGATCGGCGTCGTTCTCCTTGCGTACTGCACGCTCATGGGTTTCCTCATGATCCGCGCCCAACGGTGGGCGATCCCGTCGGCGACTCGGGTGCGGGGCGGTTCGCCGCGCTGTTCGGCAACCTCGAGGAGCGGCTCGCCGGCGCGGAGGACATCCGGTCCAACGGCGCTGGGGAGCACGTCGTCAACCGCTTCCACCAGGCGAGCGCCGATGTCTACCGCGCCGACCTGCGGGCCGAACGGATCGGCGGCGGCCTCTTCGCCGGTACGACGGTGGGATTCGCCGCCGGCACCGCCCTCGTGCTCGGCATGGCCGCCTGGACCCAAAGCGCCGGCGCGTTGAGCATCGGCACCACTTTTCTGCTGTTCCAGTACACCCAGATGGTGCGGGCACCGTTCGAGCGGATCATCGACCAGCTGCAGCAGTACCAGAAGGCGCTCGCCGCGATCGCCCGGATCGGCGGCCTGCTCGCCGAACGCCGTACGCTCCCCGAACCAGCCGAACCGCGCCCACTGCCCGCCACCGGTCCGCTGAGTGTCGAGCTCGACCACGTGGGCTTCGCGTACGCCGACGATGACGAACAGGTCCTCGCCGACGTCAACCTGCGCCTGGCACCCGGCGAGACACTGGGCCTGGTGGGCCGTACCGGGAGCGGCAAGACCACGATCGCGCGGATGGTGCTCCGGTTGTACGACCCGACCGAGGGAGTCGTCCGCCTGGGTGGCGTCGACCTGCGCGACACCGACCTCGAGTCGGTGCACCGGCGGGTGTGCGTGGTGACGCAGGACGTGCAGCTGTTCGCGGCCAGCGTCCGCGACAATCTCACCCTCTTCCGCCCAGGGCAGTCCGACGACCGGCTGCGTACCGTCCTCACCGAGGTCGGCCTGGGCAGCTGGCTCGCGACCCTTCCGGACGGGCTCGACACCGTGCTCGCCTCGCAGGCCGGTGGGGTGTCGGCAGGTGAGGCGCAACTGCTGGCCTTTGCCCGTGCGTTCCTCACCGACCCTGGCCTGGTGGTGCTGGACGAGGCGTCCAGCCGGCTCGACCCGGCGACCGAGCTGCACATCGAGGATGCCGTGGACCGGCTGCTCACCCACCGGACCGGCGTTCTGATCGCCCACCGGTTGTCGTCGCTCTCCCGGGTCGACCAGATCGCCGTGGTCGACGACGGACGGGTGGTGGAGTACGGACGCCGGGAGGAGCTGGCAGCCGATCCGACGAGCCGGTTCTCCCAGCTGCTCGATGCTGCGGGCGTACGTCGGGTCACTTCCGCCGCCTCGCTCACCCGCGGCGCGAATGGCGACGCGAACGGCGGCCCGGCGGACGTGCGATCGCCGGCCGACCGGCTGGCCAGCCAGGTGGGCAGGGGCAGCGGAACGGAGGTACGCCGATGAACGGGCAGCCGGCCAAGGACCCGGAG
>JBOHED010000545.1:0-1619 GCA_050700915.1 Actinopolymorphaceae bacterium
CTAGGGATCCGACGACCTCCCACCAGCCGGGGTGGGAGGGGCACATGCCCGATGTCATGGCGATCGTCGACGAGTTGCGTCAGGAGATTCCCGACCTGCTCGTCGAGCACAAAGTTCCGGGTCTGGCGATCGGGATCTGTGACGCATCGGCGCTGTTGTGGTCGGCGGGGTACGGAACGACCCGCGCCGGTGGCGACCAGCCGATCAGCACGTCGACCGTGTTCAGCGTCCAATCGACCTCGAAGATGTACACCGCCACGGCGGTCATGCTCGCCGTCCAGGACGGGCTGGTGGACCTCGACGAGCCGATCACGACCTACCTGCCGGAGTTCACCGTCCGGAGTCGCTTCGAGACCGCACCCGAACGCCGGATGACCCTGCGGCACCTGCTCAGCCATACCGCCGGCTTCACCCACGAAGCGCCGGTCGGTTCTAATTTCCTGGTCGGCAAAGCTTCCTTCGGAGCCCACTGCCGGAGCATCACCGACACCTGGCTGCGGTTCCCGGTCGGGCACCACTACGAGTACTCCAACCTGGGCATCGACCTGGCGGGCTCCATCCTGCAACGGCGAAGTGGGCTTGCGTTCCATGAGTACGTACGCCGAAACCTGCTCGCACCGCTGGGTCTGCTGCGTACGACGTTCGACCACCGGACGATCGCCCGCGAGACAGATCGGGCGATCGGGCATTCGGCACGAGCGAGGCGACTGCCGCTGCGGGTCCCGATGGTCCCGGCCGCAGGGCTGTACGCAAGCGTCGACGACGCCCTGCGCTACGTCCAGTTCCACCTTCGCGCCGGCGAGCAGCTCCTCGATCCGGCGCTGCTGGGCGAGATGTACCGGATCCCCTTCCCCGCACCAGGCCAGCGCCGCGGCTACGGGCTCGGCGTCGACCTCGGGTACTGGGACCCGGGGGTCCTCACCTACAACCACGGGGGCAGCGGCTTCGGTTTCCAGGGCAACCTGGCATGGGTACCGAGCGCCGGCCTCGGAATCGTCGTGCTCACGAACTCTCTCGACCAACGCCTCCCGTCGACGCTGGGCGAACGCGTGATCCGCTCCCTCGTCGACGTTCCGCCGAAAGCCGCCGCGCAGCTGCCGCCCGCCGTGGCCGCGATACCGGAGGATCTAGCTCGCTTCGTCGGCGAGTACGTCGGCGGTGGGGCAACGATGACGGTCCTCCTCGAGGGTACGAACCTCTGGCAGGACATCGGCGGCGACAAGAAGCGCCTACGCGTGGTAGGGAGGGAGGAGGTCATCCAGGAGGACGACCCACTCCATCGTTACCTACTCCTCGACGACGGCGCCTATCTGCAAGGCATCCACGACGGCACCACGTACTACCGGAACGATCTGGCAGGCCATCAGCCTCCTGCAGGGCCGGTCCTGGATCCGCGCTGGCACGGCGAGTACGCCCTCACGATGAAGGGAGTCTCGGTCGCCAGCGTCGTGCTGCGCAGCGAGGAGGGTGCGTCATTCCTGACCATCGGCAGCCTGAGCCGCCGCGTCGACTACCACGCGCCGGGAATCTACTACCTGTGCGACGGCGAGGTGGTGGACCTCACCCGTACTCCCCCGGCCCTCGCCAACATCCCACTCCATCGCAAGAGCTCGCACTTG
>JBOHED010000546.1:0-3912 GCA_050700915.1 Actinopolymorphaceae bacterium
TGGATCTCGCCCAGCCGGTACGCGAGCTTGTTGACCAGCACCCGGTCGCCGGGAACCAGGGTGTTCTCCATCGACTCCGACGGGATGTAGAACGCCTGGATCAGGAACGTCTTGATCAGCAGCGCCAGCCCGAGGGCCAGGATGACGAGCACCGGCAGCTCGCGCCAGAACGACCGTTCCTGAGCGCGACCACGGTCGCGCGCGCCGCGATGTCCACCGTTCTTGCCGACGCTGCCCTCATGGGTGCGTTCCATCGTGCGATCGGAAACCTCGCGCCGGTCGGACTCATCCTTGGACCGCAACGTCCGCGCCCTCCCCGAGATCGACTCGCGACCTGTCGCGATCTGCCGTGTCCACCGCGTCGAGCCTAGACGACCAGAGTCAGCGTCTCGGTGCGGACTCGCGCTTCTCCTTGATCTTCGCCGCCTTGCCGCGAAGGCCGCGGACGTAGTAGAGCTTGGCGCGCCGGACGTCGCCTCGGGTCGCGACCTCGATCTTGTCGATGATCGGGGTGTGGACCGGGAAGGTCCGCTCGACGCCGACGCCGAAGCTGACCTTGCGGACGGTGAAGCTCGCCTTGATACCGGCGCCGCTGCGCTTGATGCAGACTCCCTGGAACACCTGGATCCGGGAGCGGTTGCCCTCGACGACTCGCACGTGGACCTTCAGCGTGTCGCCGGCCTGGAACTTTGGTACGTCGGAACGCAGCGATGCGGCGTCGACGGCATCGAGCATGGTCATGTTCTCTCCTTGTGGTGCCACAGGTCACCACCGGTGGCGGTGGGCAACTCGTCGAGCGGGGACGGACAGGCCCCGAAGCGCCTCCCCTGCGGCAGAAGCGCAGCCGGTCGCCGCGGCGAGATCCGCGCGGCGCCAACGTCCAAGTCTGACATACGCGGGTGGACGGAGCCGAATCACCCTGGCGACCAACCCTCCGCGGCGAGGACGTCGCGATCACGGTCGTCGAGCGCTCCGTCGTGAAGGAGCCGGGTGATCAGGTCGGGACGCCGGTGGAGCGTACGCCGGAGCGACTGGTCCCGCCGCCAGCGTGCGATCTTTCCGTGGTGGCCGGACAGCAGGACCTCCGGGACATCTCGCCCCTTCCAGTGCGCCGGCTTGGTGTAGACGGGGTACTCCAGCAGCCCGGCCCACTCCCCGACCGCGTGCGACTCCTCGACGAGTGACTCGGGGTTGCCGATCACCCCAGGAACGAGCCGCGCCACCGCCTCGACGATCACCAGAACGGCGACCTCGCCGCCGGACAGGACGTAGTCGCCGAGCGACACCTCGTCGACCCGCATCCTGGTGGCCGCGTGGTCGAGGACCCGCTGGTCGATTCCTTCGTACCGTCCGCAGGCGAACACCAGCCAGGGTTCGGCCGCGTACTCCTCCGCCCGCGCCTGCGTGAACGGCGTACCGCCGGGAGTGGGCACCACCAGCCTCGGCTGCCGCGCGTCGGCCGGGGCCAGCGCGTCGAGCGCCTCGCCCCACGGTTCGGGCCGCATCACCATGCCCGCGCCACCACCGGCCGGTGTGTCGTCGACGGTGCGGTGCCGGTCGTGGGTCCAGTCGCGCAGGTCGTGGACGCGCAGGTCGACCAGGCCCGCTTCCACCGCCTTGCCGACGAGCGAGAGCCGCAGCGGGGCGAGGTAGTCCGGGAAGATCGAGACGATGTCGAGCCGCAGCCCAGGCCTCCCGTTCATTCCGGCTCCCTCATTCCGGCTCGGGGGCGATCAGCCCTTCCGGCGGGTCGATGGTGACCTTTCCGGACTCGAGATCGACCTCGGGGACGATCGCCGCGACGAACGGCACCAGGATCTCCCTGTCGTCGTCCGTACGTACCGCGAGCATCTCCTGCGACTGCAGGTGGAGCACCTCGGTCACCGCGCCGACATCCGCGCCGTCGACGGTGGCGACCCGGAGGCCCACCAGCTGGTGGTCGTAGTACTCGTCGGGGTCCTCCGGCCGCTCGTCGTCGGGTACGTCGACGACGAGCAGCAGACCACGAAGGCGCTCGGCAGCCGTCCGGTCCTCGACGCCCTCGAACGCCACCAGCAGGCGGGCGCCATGCCACCGCAACGACTCGATCCGCAGCGGCCCATGGTCGGTCGCGAACTCCGCGCCGTCGACGAACCGGAGTTCCGGCTGGTCGCTACGGACGTCGACCGAGACCTCACCGCGGATGCCGTGCGCGCGGCCGATCCGGCCGACGACGATCTCCATCCGATGCCGCCAGTGCGCCGTGTCCGGAGCCTCAGCGGCCCGAACGTTCGCCGACCTCGACGAAATCGATCCGCGGGGCACGCCCCTTGTCGAGGGCGCCGATGACGGTACGAATGGCAAGGGCGGTACGGCCACGGCGACCGATCACCCGACCGAAGTCGTCGGGGTGCACGCGTACCTCGTAAGTGCGACCCCGCCGGAGCTCACGGGTCGACACCCGGACCTCGTCCGGGTGAGCGACGATGCCTCGGACCACGTGCTCGAGCGCTTCGGCGAGCACGGATCAGGCTCCGCTCTCGCCCTGGGCCGCCTCAGCCTTGTCCTCAGCCTTTTCCTCGGGCTTCGCCTCAGCCTTTTCCTCGGGCTTGGCCGCCTTCTTGGCCGGCTTCTTCTCGGCCTTCGCGCCGTCGTCGGCGGAGTCCTTCGCCTTGCCGCGGGCAGCCTTCTTCTGGCTCACCGCCTCGGTCCTGGGCTCGGAGTGGGCGTCGCGGAGCGCCTCGTCGAACAGCGACCGCTTGTCAGCCTTCGTCGGCGGCACCTGCAGCGGCTCGGTCGGCGGCGGCTCACCCTTGAACTTCTGCCAGTCGCCGGTGCGCTTGAGGATCGCGACCACCGGCTCGCTCGGCTGAGCACCCACCGACAGCCAGTACTGCGCACGTTCGGAGTCGACCTCGATGAAGCTCGGATTGGTCTTGGGGTGGTACTTGCCGATCTGCTCGATCGTCTTGCCGTCCCGCTTGGTGCGCGAGTCGGCGACGACGATCCGGTAGTAGGGCGCACGGATCTTGCCCATGCGCTTCAGCCTGATCTTGACGGCCACGGGTGAGGTGTCTCCCTGTGTGGATGAAGGGTGAGCCGGCGGTGACCGTGTGGGGGTCGGCACGCCGACAGCTCGAGGGGAGCCGGTCGATCACGGGTGAGAGGGCTCGTGAACGCCAGACTCGGCGGCCCATTGTGCCAGATGGTTCGCCGCCCGTTCACCCTGGCCGCCGAGACGCTCCGGCTCAGGCGACGACGGCTCCGCGCAGGACGATCCGGGTGGGCGCGGCGAGGGCACGCAGATCGTCGAGCGGATCGGCGTCGTAGACCACGAAATCGGCGGGCGCCCCCTCCGCCAGGCCGGGGTTGACGCCCAGCCACTCCCGGGCCCGCCAGGAGCCGGCGCCGAGCGCGTCCCGCGCCGAGAGGCCGACCCGCTCGTGCAGGAGCCGGATCTCGGTGGCGATCAGACCGTGCGGCAGGACTCCACCCGCGTCGGTACCGGCGTAGATCGGCACGCCCGCCTCGGCGGCCGCCCCGAGCGTGTCGTCCACCCGGTCGTAGAGGGAACGCATGTGCGAGGCGTACGCCGGAAACTTCGCCTCGCCCTGTGCGGCGTACTCACCGAAGTTGTCGACCTGGCGCCGCGTGGGCACCAGCGCGACCCCACGCTCGGCCATGGTGGTGATCAGGTCGGTCGAGAGACCGGTGCCGTGTTCGACGCAGTCGATGCCGGCCGCGAGCAGGTCGGGCAAAGCGTCCTCGCCGAAGACGTGGGCCGTCACCCGGGCGCCCAGCTCGTGTGCCTTGGCGATGGCCGCCGCCACCGCGTCACCCGGCCAGCAGGGGGCGAGATCACCGATCTCACGGTCGATCCAGTCGCCCACCAGCTTGACCCAGCCGTCGCCGCGGCGGGCCTGGTCGGCCACG
>JBOHED010000547.1:0-8191 GCA_050700915.1 Actinopolymorphaceae bacterium
CCGGTGGATGTCTACGGTGCCGCGCGCAGCCACTACCGGTTGGCGGGCGACCGGCCGCAGGGTTCGGTGGCGGTCAACGTGTTCACTCCGACGGTGGAGGAGCACGGCTGGTCGTGTACGCACACGGTGGTCGAGGTGGTCACCGACGACATGCCGTTCCTGGTCGACTCGGTGACGATGGAGCTGTCCCGGCAGGATCGCGGCATCCATCTGGTGGTGCATCCGCAGCTGATGGTCCGGCGCGACCTGACCGGCCGGTTGTTGGAGATCGTGGGTGCCCACGACGGTCGCCCGGCGCCGGAGAAGGGTTCCCAGGCCGGTCGCGAGGGGTTGCTGGAGTCGTGGATCCATGTCGAGATCGACCGGGAGACCGATCCCCGGGCGCTGGTTCGGATCGAGGCCGATCTCCGGCGGGTCCTGAGCGATGTACGGGAGTCGGTGGAGGACTGGCCGAAGCTGCGCGCGCGGGCGTTGGAGGTCGTCGACGAGTTGGCCGCCCCGCCGCCGCGGAACCTGCCGGCGCAGGAGATCGCCGACACCCGTGAGTTGTTGAGCTGGCTCGCCGACAACCATTTCACGTTCCTCGGCTACCGCGAGTACACCCTGGTCGAGGAGGGCGACGACACGATCCTGCGGGCGGTACCGGGGACGGGCTTGGGCATTCTGCGGTCGGATCCGCGGACGGCGACGGCGTTCTCCCAGATGCCGGCGGAGGTGCGGGCCAAGGCCCGGGAGAAGAAGCTGCTGATCCTCACCAAGGCCAATTCCCGTTCGACGGTGCACCGGCCGGCGTATCTGGACTACATCGGGATCAAGACGTTCGACGAGTCCGGCGAGGTGACCGGCGAACGGAGGTTCCTGGGGCTGTTCACCTCGGCTGCGTACACCCAGAGTGTGACGCGGATTCCGGTGCTGCGTGGGAAGGCCGCCGCGGTGCTGGCGCGGTCGGGGTTCTCGCCGGACTCGCACTCGGGCAAGGTGTTGCTGGACATCTTCGAGACCTATCCGCGGGACGAGTTGTTCCAGGTCCCGCCCGAGGAGTTGTTGCCGACCCTGTTGGGCGTGCTGTATCTGCAGGAACGCCGGCAGCTGCGGTTGTTCGTCCGGCGCGACGACTATGGCAGGTATCTGTCCTGTCTGGTCTATCTGCCGCGGGACCGCTTCTCCACCCAGATCCGGTTGAAGATCCAGGACATCCTGCTGGCGGCCTATCAGGGTGAGAGCATCGACTTCGCGTTGCGGTTGTCGGAGTCGGTGCTGGCCCGGTTGCATTTCGTCGTACGCGTGGCACCGGGGGAGACCATCGGTGAGGTCGACGTGGCCGAGCTGGAGCAGCGGCTGGCCAACGCGACCCGGAGCTGGACCGACGAGTTCGCCGAGGCGTTGGGTGACCGGGTCGGGGAGGCCGAGGCGGCGCGGCTGTACCGCAGGTACGCCCACGCGTTCCCCGCGGCCTACCGTGACGACTTCCCGGCCCGCACGGCGGTGGCGGACCTGCAGCGGATCGAGGAGCTGCCGGCCGAGGGCGGGCTGGCGATGTCGCTCTACGAACCGGTCGACGCTGCCCCCGACGAGCGGCGGTTCAAGCTCTACCGGACCGGCTCGCCGCTGTCGCTGTCCGACGTCCTGCCTCGGCTGTCGTGGATGGGTGTGGAGGTGGTGGACGAACGCCCGTACGCCATCGAGAACGCCGACGCCACGATGGCGTGGATCTATGACTTCGGCCTGGTCTACTCCGGTGCGGTCAGCGCCCCGGCGGGGCAGCTGCGGGAGCTGTTCCAGGACGCGTTCGCGGCGGTGTGGTCGGGCCGGGCCGAGAGCGACGGGCTCAACGCCCTGGTCCTGCGGGCGGGGCTCACGTGGCGGCAGGTCAGCATTCTCCGGGCGTACGTGAAGTACCTCCGGCAGGCGGGTTCGACGTTCAGCCAGTACTACATCGAGGACTCGCTGACGGCGAACGACGACCTCTCGCGGCTACTGGTGGAGCTGTTCCAGACCCGGCTCGACCCGGCGGGAGGGCTGGAGCCGGCGGAGCGGGAGGCGAGGACGGGCGAGGTCGTGGCCCGGATCGAGCACGCCCTGGACGAGGTGGCGAGCCTGGACCAGGACCGCATCATCCGTTCGTTCCTCACGCTCGTGCGGACCACGTTGCGGACCAACTACTTCCAGACCGACGCGGAGGGACAGGTCAAGCCGTACCTCTCGTTCAAGCTCGACCCGCAGGCGAACCCCGACCTGCCGCAGCCCCGGCCGACGTTCGAGGTGTGGGTCTACTCGCCACGGGTCGAGGGCGTGCACCTGCGGTTCGGCCCGGTCGCGCGCGGCGGGTTGCGCTGGTCGGACCGGCGGGAGGACTTCCGTACCGAGGTGCTGGGGCTGGCGAAGGCCCAGATGGTGAAGAACACCGTCATCGTGCCGGTCGGCGCCAAGGGCGGCTTCTACCCCAAGCAGCTGCCCGACCCGGCCGACCGCGACGCGTGGCTGGGGGAGGGCATCGCCTGCTACCGGACGTTCATCTGCGGACTGCTCGACGTCACCGACAACCTGCGGCGCGGCGAGATCGTCCCCCCGGTCGACGTCGTACGCCACGACGGTGACGACGCCTACCTCGTGGTGGCCGCCGACAAGGGCACCGCGACGTTCTCCGACATCGCCAACGAGGTCGCGAACTCCTACGGGTTCTGGCTCGGCGACGCGTTCGCCTCGGGCGGCTCCGAAGGCTATGACCACAAGGCGATGGGCATCACGGCCAAGGGCGCCTGGGAGTCGGTGGAGCGGCACTTCCGGCAGCTGGGCCGCAACTGCCAGACGGAGGAGTTCACCTGCGTCGGGATCGGCGACATGTCGGGCGACGTGTTCGGCAACGGCATGCTGGCCTCCCCGCACACCAGGCTGGTCGCGGCGTTCGACCACCGGCACGTCTTCGTCGACCCCGATCCGGACCCCGCGACGTCGTACGCCGAACGCCAGCGGCTGTTCGCACTCGCCCGGTCGAGCTGGGCCGACTACGACCGCGACCTGATCTCCACCGGCGGCGGGGTGTTCGCCCGGTCGGCGAAGTCGGTCCGGCTGACCGACCAGATGCGCAGAGCGCTCGGCATCGCCGCCGGTGTGAAGGCGCTGACCCCGAACGAACTCATCCGGACGATCCTCACCGCACCGGTCGACCTGCTGTGGAACGGCGGGATCGGTACGTACGTCAAGGCCGCCGACGAGACCCACGCCAGCGTCGGAGACAAGGCCAACGACGGCGTACGCGTCGACGGCGCCGACCTGCGCTGCGCCTGCGTCGGCGAAGGCGGCAACCTCGGCCTGACCCAGCTGGGTCGGATCGAGTACGCCATGCGTGGTGGCCGGCCGGACCCGGCTGACCAGGCTGGCGTCGGCGGGCGGATCAACACCGACTTCATCGACAACTCCGCTGGCGTCGACACCTCCGACCACGAGGTCAACATCAAGGTCCTGCTCGACCGGCTCGTCACCGACGGCGACCTGACCCGCAAGCAGCGCAACCAGACCCTCGCGGAGATGACCGACGAGGTAGCGGCCCTGGTCCTCGACGACAACTACCAGCAGAACGTCGCCCTGCAGAACGCCGCCGCCGGTGCGCCCGCCCTGCTGCACGTCCACGCCGACTGGGTACGCCGGCTGGAAGGGCTGAAGCTCCTCGACCGGGACCTGGAGTTCCTGCCGAGCCCGAAACAGTTCCGCGACCGGGACGCCCAGGGGATCGGGCTCACCACACCCGAGCTGGCCGTGCTGCTCGCGTACACCAAGATCGTGCTGGCCGACGAACTGCTCGGCTCCACCCTCCCCGATGACAGCTACCTCCGGGGCGTGCTGGCCGACTACTTCCCCTCCGCGATCCGCGAACGGTTCGACGCCGGGATGGACACCCACCCGCTCCGCAGGGAGATCATCACCACCCAGGTCGTCAACCAGATGATCAACATCGCCGGCGTCACCTACTACCCGCGGCTGTCGCTCGAGACGGGCGCCCCGCCCGAGGAACTCGCCCGCGCCCACCTCGTCGCACGGGAGATCTTCGACGTCGACCAGGCTTTCGCGGCGGTCCGGGCGCTCGACAACCAGATCGACGCGAACGTACAGACCAAGATGCGGCTGGAGGTGCGGACCATCGCCGAGCGGGCCAGCCGGTGGCTGGTGCAGAACCGCCGGCCACCCATCGACATCGCCGAAGCGGTCGAGTTCTTCGCCGACGGCATGCGGCAGCTCACCGAAGCCCTCCCCGGCCTGCTGACCGGGCGCGAGCACACCCTCTTCGAAGCCCGGCGCAACCTGCTCGTCGCCGCCGGCGTACCCAAGGATCTCGCCACCACCGTCGCGGCCCTGCCACCCGCCTACGCCGGCCTCGGCATCGCCGAAACCGCCGCCCGCACCGGGGCCACCGTCGTCGACGTCGCCCGGGTCCACTTCACTCTCGGTGAACGCCTCGAACTCGGCCGGCTCCTCGAACGCATCCTCGCCCTCCCCCGCCAGGACCGCTGGCAGACCACCGCCCGGGCCACCCTGCGCGACGACCTGCACAGCGTCCACGCCCAACTCACCCGCAACGTCCTCGCCGTCAGCCCGACCGGAGCCGACGCCGCCGAACGCGTCGCCGCCTGGGAACAACGCGACACCACCCTCGTCGACCGCACCCGCGGCACCCTCGCCGAGATCGTCGAAGGAGACGTCGCCGACCTCGCCCGACTCTCTGTGGGCCTCCGCGTCGTACGCCGCCTCCTCCCCACCACCGGCTGACGCCCGCCCGCCCCAGCGCGGCCTGTGGACGGCCGGTCGCCAGCCCCGGGCTCGCATGACAGAATCCACGGGCCACTTGGAGGTGGCGCACAGAGGGGCGCGGACCGCGTAGCCCGCGACTTCCCTCTGTGCGCGACCTCCAGGGACCACAGACCGGTGCAGGGCTCGACAAGGGGTGCAGGGGGCGGATGACGTGACAGCTTCGCGAGGTGTACCGGCCTCATGACAGCGGTCGACATCATCGACGCCGAGGTGCGCGAGGCGGTGCGCCGGGATGGCCTCGACCCGCTCAAGGAGCCCGCGGCGATCCGCCGGCTGATCGAGCAGGCCGTGCTGAAGTACGACGAGCGCACCCTGGTCGCCACCCTGCCGCCGCTGGGTGATCCGCGGGAGGTGGCCCGCGAGGTCTTCAACGCCGTCGCCGGCTTCGGCCCGCTCCAGAAGTTCCTCGACGACCCCACCATCGAGGAGATCTGGATCAACGAACCGTCCCGCGTCTTCATCGCCCGCAACGGCCGCAGCGAGCTCACCACCACGGTCCTCACCGACGACGAGGTGCGCGATCTCGTCGAACGCATGCTCAAGACCACCGGCCGCCGGATCGACTTCTCGACCCCCTTCGTCGACGCGATGCTGCCCGACGGAAGCCGGCTGCACGTGGTGATCCCCGACATCACACGTACGCACTGGGCGATCAACATCCGGAAGTTCGTCGTACGGGCGACGCACCTGGAAGACCTGGTGGCGCTCGGCACGATCACGACGCAGGGGGCGCAGTTCCTGGAGGCCTGCGTGGTGGCCGGCCTGAACGTCCTGGTCGCGGGCGGTACGCAGGCCGGCAAGACGACGTTGCTCAACTGCCTCGGCGCCGCCGTGCCGCCCCGGGAGCGGATCATCAGCTGCGAGGAGGTCTTCGAGCTGAAGATCCCGCTGCCCGACTGGGTGCCGATGCAGACCAGGCAGTCCAACCTCGAAGGCACCGGGGAGATCCGCCTCCGCAACCTCGTCAAGGAGGCCCTGCGGATGCGGCCGAGCCGGATCATCGTCGGCGAGGTCCGCGCCGAGGAGTGCCTCGACCTGCTGATCGCGCTCAACTCCGGCCTGCCCGGCATGTGCACGATCCACGCCAACTCCGCGCGTGAGGCGATCACCAAGATGTGTACGCTTCCGCTGCTCGCCGGCGAGAACATCGGCTCCCGGTTCGTCGTCCCGACCGTCGCCGGTGCGGTCGACATCGTGGTACACACGCAGCTGATCGACAGCGGCCGGCGGCGCGTCCGCGAGATCTGCGCCGTGCCCGGCCGGGTCGAGGGGGAGGTCATCGAGCTGGAGTCGATCTTCGGGCTGCGCGGTGACCGGCTCGTGCGGGGGGAGGGCTACCCGCCCCACCCGGATCGCTTCGAACGCATCGGCTACGACCTGGCCAGGCTCCTCGCGCCACGCTTCGAGGGAGTCGCCTGATGGGAATTCTCCTCGGCCTGATGCTCGGCCTGGGCCTCGTCCTGATCATCCGGACCTTCATCGCGCCCGCCCCGAAGCCCGCCGACGCGAAGTCCGGGCGTTCGATCAGGGAACGGGTCGACGAGCTGCTCGTGCAGGCCGGGATCGAGGCCGTGACCCCCGGGCAGCTCCTCGGTGCCTGCATCGGTATGGGCCTGTTCATCTTCCTGGTGATGTTCGTCGTGTCCCGCGCGGTCCCGGTGGCGTTGGCGTTCGGCCTGATGGCCGCGTACGCGCCGTTCGCGATGGTGCGCTACCGCGCGCGGGCCCGCCGACAGGAGTTGCGCGAGCTCTGGCCGGACGTGGTGGACAACCTCGCCTCCAGCGTCCGGGCGGGCCTGTCGCTGTCCGAGGCGCTCACCCAGATCAGCGTCCGCGGGCCGCAACCGCTCCGGCGGCCGTTCCAGCGGTTCGCCGAGGACTACCGCGCGACGGGACGCTTCAACGACTGCCTCGACCGGCTCAAGCGCAACCTCGCCGACCCGGTGGGTGACCGGATCGTCGAGTCGCTGCGGATCGCCCGCGAGGTCGGCGGCAGCGACCTCGGCCGGTTGCTGCGTACTCTCTCCTCGTTCCTGCGCGAGGACGGCCGCACCCGGTCCGAGCTCGAGGCCCGGCAGTCGTGGACGGTCAACGGTGCCCGCCTGGCGGTGGCGGCGCCGTGGATGGTGCTCGCGTTCATGTCGTTCCAGCGTGAGGTGATCGCCCGCTACAACACGCCACTCGGGTTCGTGGTCCTGCTCATCGGCGCCGCCGTCTGTGCGCTCGCCTACCGGCTGATGCTGCGGATCGGGCGGCTGCCGGAGGAGAAGAGGGTGCTGCGGTGAGCTTCAGCTGGTACGGCGCACTGCTCGGGACCATCGCCGGCTTCGGGCTGGCACTGGCGATCTTCCGACTCCCGGCGTTCCGCAGGCCATCGCTGGAGAGCCGGCTCGGCCCCTACGTGCGCGACGCGGCGGGGGCGAGCGCCTACGACCTGTCCGACCGTACGTTCACGCCGTTCCCCACGCTGGAACGCATCATCCGGCCCTACCTCGCGGGCGGCGCGCGAGGGCTCGAACGCACGCTTGGCGGCGCCGCCCTCGTCCGCCGCCGGCTCCAGCAGGCCGGTCTCGACATGAGCGTCGAGGAGTTCCGCGTCGAGCAGCTGCTCTGGGGCGCGGGTGGTTTCGCGGCCGCGCTCGCGACGTCGGTGTTCGTACTGATCAGTCGGGGTACCAACGCGATTCCGCTGCTGGTGCTGTGTGCGACGGCGTTCGTTGCGGGCGTCCTGCTGCGCGACCGGAGGCTCGTCGAGCAGGTCAAGAAGCGCGAGACGGCGATGCTCGCCGAGTTCCCGACGGTGGCCGACATGCTCGCGTTGTCGGTGACCGCGGGAGAGGGGCCGGTGGCGGCGCTCGAGCGGGTCGCGAACGTCAGCAAGGGCGAGCTGGCGCGCGAGTTCCAGTACGCACTCGCCCAGGCGCGCACCGGTGCCAGCCTCGTGCAGGCCCTGGAGAGCGTCGGGGACCGTACGAACGTCTCGATCCTGGCCCGCTTCGTCGACGGCATCGCGATCGCCGTCGAACGAGGGACACCGCTCGCCGACGTGCTACGCGCTCAGGCGGCCGACGTTCGTGAGGCGGGCAAGCGGGAACTCATCGAGGCGGGTGGCCGCAAGGAGATCGGCATGATGGTGCCGATCGTCTTCCTCGTGCTGCCCGTCACCGTGCTCTTCGCGTTCTTCCCTGGTGCCATTGGACTGCAGATGATTGGTCCATGAAAGTGATCTCCTGTGAAGGCAGGGATCTCCCGTGAAGTCACTTCAGAGAGGACCGACGATGAACGCCGTAACAAGTGAGTTCCTCGCCGTGGTGGCGCGACTCCACGCGCGGGTCATCACCCGAGGTAACGAGCGCGGCGACCTGGTGGGCTGGCTCCTGATCAC
>JBOHED010000548.1:0-5643 GCA_050700915.1 Actinopolymorphaceae bacterium
CTTCGCCGACATGCTGTTCCGGATGTACGTCCGGTGGGCCGAGCGGCACAAGTACCCCACCGAGGTCTACGACACGTCCTATGCCGAGGAGGCCGGCATCAAGTCGGCGACCTTCGCGGTGAAGGCGCCCTACGCCTACGGCACGCTCTCGGTCGAGCAGGGCACGCACCGGCTCGTCCGTATCTCGCCGTTCGACAACCAGGGCCGCCGGCAGACCTCGTTCGCCGGGGTCGAGGTCGTCCCGGTCGTCGAGCAGTCCGATGACATCGACATCCCGGAGGACGAGATCCGGATTGACGTCTACCGTTCGTCCGGGCCGGGCGGACAGAGCGTCAACACCACCGACTCGGCCGTCCGCGTCACTCACCTGCCGACCGGACTCGTCGTCTCCTGCCAGAACGAGAAAAGCCAGATCCAAAATCGCGCCAGCGCCATGACCATCCTCAAGGCCAAGCTGCTCGCGCTGAAGAAGGCGGAAGAGCGGGCCAAGATCGACGCCCTCCGGGGTGATGTCGCCGGTTCGTGGGGCGACCAGATGCGGTCGTACGTCCTGCATCCGTACCAGATGGTCAAGGACCTGCGGACCGAACAGGAGACCGGCAACACCCAGGCGGTCTTCGACGGCGACATCGACGACTTCATCGAGGCCGGGATCCGCTGGCGACGCACCAGCGCCGTATAGACCGGGCCAGCTAGCCCGGGCCAGCTAGCCCGGTCAGCCTTTCAGTGCGAGGGCGATCGAGTCGGCGATCGGTGTGGTCGGTCGGCCGATGAGGCGGCTAAGGTCACCGCTCGTGGCGGCCAGCAACCCGCGCTCGATGGCCTTGTCCACGTCGACGAGGATCTCGGCCATCGGGCCGGGGATACCCGCGCCGGTCAGGATGCCCACGTGCACGTCGGCGGGGACGTTGTTGTACGCCACTTGCCTGCCGGACTGTTCGGTGACCTCGGCGGCGTATTCGGCCAGGGTCCAGGCAGTGTCGCCGCTCAGCTCGTGGGCCTTGTTCCCATGGCCCTCGCCGGTCATGATCACGGCCGCGGCGGCGGCGAAGTCGGCCCTGGCGGCGGAGGCGATCCGCCCCTCGCCGGCGCTGCCGACGACCCCGTGTTCCAGCTGGACCGCGAGCTGGTCGGTGTAGTTCTCGTTGTACCAGCCGTTGCGCAGGAAGGTGTACGTCAGGCCCGAGTCGATGATGGCCTGCTCGGTCGCGATGTGCTCATCGGCGAGGGTGAAGTCGGCAGCGGGGCCGCCGAGCACGCTCGTGTACGCGAGGCGGGCGACGCCGGCGTTCTTGGCGGCGGCGATGACGGCCTTGTGCTGGGGGATACGCCGACCGACCTCGCTTCCCGAGATCAGCAGCACCGAGTCGCCGGCGATGAAGGCGCCGTCGAGGGTCTCGGGCTCGTCGTAGTCGGCGATCCGCAGCTCGACACCGCGAGCGGCGAAGTCCGAGGCTTTCGCCACGTCCCGTACGACTGCCACGATCTGATCAGCCGACACCCTGGCCAGCAGTTCCTCGATGACGAGGCGTCCGAGCTGGCCGGTGGCTCCGGTGACAACGATGCTCATGTGCGATCTCCTCCGGGTGCTTTCTCGATTCTGGGCGCTTCGTGGGCGTCATGCTCACCCTATGGGTAGTACTAACTATTGGTTAGTACGTACTTTTGAGTAAGGTGGCAGGCATGGTCAGACGAGAGGCGCTGAGAATGCGGGCGGCCCTCGCGCCGGATGTGAACGCGGCGGACTGCCCGTCCCGCCGCGTCCTGGAGCACGTCACCAGCAGGTGGGGCGTCCTCGTCCTCGCCACCCTGCTCGACGGCACCTTGCGCTTCAGCGAACTGCGCCGGCACATCGCCGGTGTCAGCGAGAAGATGCTGGCCCAGACCCTGCAGACACTGGAGCGCGACGGTTTCGTCCACCGCGAGGCGCACCCCGTCATCCCGCCGCGCGTGGAGTATTCACTCACACCGCTCGGCCAAGACGTGGCCAAGCAGGTCTGGACGCTGGCTCGGTGGGCTGAGGAGAACCTGTCCCAGGTGATCACCGCCGCAGAGAAATACGACAAGACCAGGGCATAACGGCCAGAATCCCGATCCGTGCAACCCCCTCAGTCGTGCGTACGCCCCACTGGGGATCGGGAAATGCCCCACCGGGATCGGGAAATGCCCCACTGGGGATCGGGAAATCGGACACGAAGTGGGGACATCGGAGCTCTCATCCGGTTCGCGTCGTACACTCGGGCGTTGGCCGCACATGCCCCCGCCTGTGTGGTGGCGTTCCTCGGCTCCAACTCCGGGGATGTCGCTTCCGCGACCCGCGGTGGGCAAACCCCGACCCGGCCAGGAAGTATGCCGTGATCCGCTTCGAGAACGTCAGCAAGGTCTACGACGGGCAGACGCGTGCCGCGCTTGCCGAGGTGTCTCTTGATGTCGACAAGGGTGAGTTCGTGTTCCTGGTCGGCACCTCGGGCTCTGGGAAGTCCACGTTCCTCAAGCTCGCGCTCCGGGAGCTGCGCCCGTCGAGGGGGCGGGTCTTCGTCGCCGGCAAGGAACTCAACCGGCTGGCCAGCTGGAAGGTGCCGAGGCTGCGCCGCCAGATCGGCACCGTTTTCCAGGACTTCCGGCTGCTCCCCAACAAGACCGTCTTCGAGAACGTCGCGTTCGCCCTTCAGGTGATCGGCAAGCCGCGCGGCCAGATCCGACGCGTCGTGCCGGACGTCCTCGCCCTCGTCGGTCTCGACGGCAAGGAGCACCGGATGCCGGACGAGCTGTCCGGCGGCGAGCAGCAGCGGGTGGCGATCGCGCGGGCGTTCGTCAACCGGCCGAGGATTCTCATCGCCGACGAGCCGACCGGAAACCTCGACCCGTCGACGTCGGTCGGGATCATGAAGCTGCTCGACCGGATCAACCGCACCGGCACCACGGTGATCATGGCCACCCACGACTCCAACATCGTCGACCAGATGCGCAAGCGGGTCATCGAGCTCGAAGGTGGCCGGCTTGTCCGTGACCAGTCCCGCGGCGTCTACGGCTACCAGACCTAGGGCCCGCCTCGACCTCCACGATGAAGATGCACCCGACCCGACTCTAGGACGTCATGCAGATCAGGTACGCCTTCTCCGAACTCGGCACCGGCCTTCGCCGCAACGTCACCATGACGGTGGCAGTCGTCGTCACCGTGTGGATCTCGCTCGTACTTTTCGGGCTCGGGCTTCTCGTTCGTTCCGAGGTCGACCTCGTGAAGGGCTTTTGGTACGACAAAGTCCAGATTGCCGTATTTCTCTGCAATGACGTCTCCTCGGCTCCGCAGTGTGCGAGCGGGGCAGTCAATGGCGGACAGAAGGGCGACATTCAGCAGGCGTTGGAAGGCAATCCCGAGGTCAAGCGGGTCTTTCACGAGTCGCAGAACCAGGCATTCAAGCGCTATCAGGAGATCTACAAGGACTCCGCGACGGCCGACATCGTGGAGCCCAAGGATCTGCAGCAGTCGTATCGGGTGAGCCTGAAGGATCCGCAGCAATATCAGGGTGTGGTCTCCTCTGTCCAGGGCCTGCCCGGAGTGTTCAGTGTGCAGGATTCCCGCGAGGTCCTGGAGCCCTTGTTCAAAGGGCTCAACGGTTTGCAGTGGATCTCGATCGGGCTGGCCGGCGGGCTGCTGATCGCGGGCGTCCTGCAGATCAGCAACACGATCCGGCTGACGGTGTTCAGCCGCCGACGTGAGATCGGCATCATGCGACTGGTCGGCGCGTCGAACTCCTACATCCAGCTGCCGTTCATCGTCGAGAGTGTCTTCGCGGCGCTCGTCGGTGCGCTTCTCGCATGCGGCACTCTCGCCTTCGCGCCATATGTCACGGCCCGGCTACGTACGGATATCAGAGTGGTCCCGTGGATCGGGTGGGAAGAGACATTTACGACAATGCCGGTGCTTATCGGAGTCGGCGCTTTACTGGCAGTCGTGGCATCTTTCGTCACTCTTCGGAAATACCTATCGGTCTGAGCGATATCCCCTAGTGTCGTCCCCGAACAGCTGGATAGGCCGGACTGCTGGATAGGCCGGACTGCTGGATAGGCCGGACTGCTGGATAGGCCGGACAGCTGGATAGGCCGGACAGCTGAATAGGACAGCCGGAACGAACGAGGGGCGGGTCGTGGTCGGACAATTCCCCCATGTCGGCGGGAACGGTACTTCGCGGAACATCAACCGGAGCGGGCGTCGGCGCCGGGTGATCTCGGTGGCCGTCGCGTTGGCGGTCGTGACGCTCTGCGCGGGGCTGCCGCAGGCCTTGGCCGATCCGGAGGACGACAAGCGCCGCGTCGAACGCCAGATCGACGGGGCGAAGTCCGAACTCGACGACTCCTCGGCGCAGCTGGTCGCGGCGGTCCGCGCCGTCTCGTCGGCCCAGCGGGCGCTGGCGTCGGCCAGGACCAGACTCGCCACGGTCCGGGGCAGGCTCGCCGGGGCCCGGGCGAAGGACGCCGCGATGGCGGCCAGACTCGCCGACGCCCGCCGCGCGGTTGCCGAGGCCGTGACGGCGGAGCAGCGGGCCGAAGAACACGTCGAGGCCCAGCGGGGTGAGATCGCGGCGTTCGCGAACGCGAGCTACCAGGGATCACGCGCGGCCGAGATCTCCGCCGTTCTCAAGAGCAAGAACATCACCGATCTCCTCTCGGCGGCGCAGATCGTGGCGAGCGTGAGCGACTCGCAGCGCACCGCCATGAACCGGCTGAACGCCGCCCGCGCCGATCTCGCCGGCCGCCGGTCGGCGCGGGTCGCCGCCGAGCAGACCGTCCAGGCCAATCGGCAGTTGGCGGCGGAGAACCTCGACCGGATGCGGCTGCTCGAACGCCGGGCCAGGTCGGCGGAGGCAGCCGTACGCAAGCTCGTCGACGAGCGCCGATCCGCAAAGGCGGCGGCCGAGCGCGCCAAGGTCCAGGACACCCGCAGGTACAAGGCGTTGCTCGCCGAACGCGAGCGGATCGAACGCATTCTCCGGGATCAGGCCGAACGCGACCGGGCGGGCGGCGGCAGTGGCGGCGGCGACCTGATCCGGCCCGTCGACGCGCCGATCACCTCGCCGTACGGAATGCGGTTCCACCCGGTCCTGCGGGTCTGGAAGCTGCATGACGGTACGGATTTCGGGGCGAGTTGCGGTACGCCGATCCGGGCCGCGGGGTCGGGGACGGTCATTTCCCGCTACTACAACGAGGGCTACGGCAACCGGGTGCTCGTGTCCCATGGGCTGATGGACGGTGACTCGATCGTCACGGCGTACAACCACCTGTCCAGCTACGCCGTCAGCAGCGGCGAGCAGGTAGGTCAGGGCGAGATCGTCGGCTATGTGGGCACGACCGGCTACTCCACCGGATGTCACCTGCACTTCATGGTCTACCGCGACGGCGACACGGTGGACCCGATGAGGTACCTCTAACCACGCACGTGCCGGGCACTGCACGGCCGCGGCGCTGTTCGGGGTCCTCCCGGAAAGGCGCTTGCGGCCGTCCGGGAAGATGGAGGGATGGCCAAGGAGCGCGGACGCCGGCTGATTGCGCAGAACCGCAAGGCGCGACACGACTACCACATCGACGAGACGTTCGAGGCCGGACTCGTCCTCACCGGTACGGAGGTGAAGTCCCTCCGTGCCG
>JBOHED010000549.1:0-5717 GCA_050700915.1 Actinopolymorphaceae bacterium
GGATCGGCGTACTCAGCCCCTCCACGCTCGTGACGCCCTTCTCGGCGTGCAGGCGCATGGTGGCCAGCTCCTCCTGCAGCGCCCTGGACCCAGGCTTGTACACCTTGGAGAGGGCCGGCTGGTCCCATGCCCGCCACGCTTCGGCCCGGCGCTGGTCGAGCGTGGTCAGGACCTGCGTCCAGCGCGCTTCCGCCTGCGTACGCGGCGAGCTCGAGGGCGTCGCCGAGGACGTCGGTGCCGCCGTCCCGGTGGGAGTCGGGTCGGGCCCGGCGAGTGCCTGCCAGCCGAGAACACCGAGTGTGGCGACGACCGCCAGCGCGACAGGCACGCCGACGATCGCGCCGATCAGGATGCCTCGACGCTTCCGGGCGCGCCCGTCCTCCTCGTCGTCCGCCTCCGCGTCGCCCCTGGTCGGTGGGGGTCGGGGCGTGGCCAGCTCCGCGAACACGTCCGTCCGCGCTCCGGCGGAAGGTCCAGGGCTGCCGGACGACGTCCGCAGCGGATCTCCATGCGTCGACGGACCGCCGGGTGCGGCGTCAGCTCCCAGCCCCTGCCCGCTCGCGACGCCGTGCCCACTCGGCCCTGGGTCGGCCGGACCGACGCCTGCCCGAGGCCCATCGCCACCCGGCGTCGGACCGAACAGTCCGCGGTCGGACCCACCGGGCGTGGCCGAACCCGAGGATGAGGCGAGGCCGTCGGGAAAACGCACCGGAACGGCCGGACAGGCACCGGCGAGCTGTCCACCGAACTGCTCGGCATCCGGCCGCTGGTCCGGCTGCCCCGCGAGGCCTGCCTCCACGACGTGGGCGAGCGCGGGTGGGACCCCGGGCGCCACCTGGTGGAGCGGGCGCCGGGCCGGCCCGGATTCAGGCGGCGTACCGGTGAGGGCCGTGTAGCAGACCGCGGCCAACCCATAGACGTCCGCTGCCGGAGCGGGCTCGGAACCGGGTCGCTGGCCCGGGTCGGCGAAACCCAGCGTGCCCAGCTCGGATCCGCCTTCGACCAGGCCGAGCAGCCCGGCATCGGCGAGGAGCGGACGTGCATCGGCGGAGAACAGGAGGTTCTCGGGGGTGATGTCGGCGTGCACCAGTCCCCGTTGGTGCAGCGCCGTCAGGGCACCGGCCGCCGCGGTCGCCATCGTGACCACCTCGCCCGGGTCGAGTGTCGTCCGGGCAAGCAGCAGTTGGCCGAGACTTCCCCCTTCGGCGTAGTCACAGACGAAGACGAGCGCCTCCGCGACCGGCAGCAGCTCCCTGACCCGCAGCAGGTGCGGATGTGCCGGGCTGTCGAGCACCGACACGATCCGGCGGGCCTCGTCATGAGCGGCGCTGTTGCGCGGATGGACGCGTTTGAGGGCGACCTGGGCACCGGAGGAGACGTCCCTGGCGAGCCATACCTCACCTGCAGGGCCGGCACCCAGCAGGCCCTCGATGTCGTACCCCTCGACCTGGAAGTCGCCCTGCATCCACCCAAGCCCTTCCGCCGACCCGTCGTCGGACGCCCGATGGTGCACAGTAGCGACTGGTGTGCCGGACGGCAGTCCACAGGGTCAGCCGGCGGGCTCGCTCCCGTCGCAGATCCGCAGGTCGGGCGTGCTGGGTCCGCCGACCTGCCACTCACGACTGATCCGCCAGGCGGTGCTGCCCTGGAGCGGGACGATCTCGATCCGCACCTTCTTCAACGGGCCGGCCGGGCACTCGTGCCGCTGACCGTTGTCCATGACGACGGTGTAGGGCCGCTGCAGGCGGACCACCTCGAAAACGATCGCCCGCGGGGCGCGGGACTCGGTGGTGAGGGTGATCATCGGTCGCTCGAGATGCAGGACCTTCGCGGCGTCCTTCTGGGCCAGCTCGGCCATGACCTGGCGGTTCTCGTCGTACGCCTGCGAGTCCGGTGCGTACAGCTGGGTCAGCAGCTCCGGGTCGCGCTGAGCGAAGGCGTTGGACCGCCGCTCGTCGAAGAGTTCGAAGTTCTTGAACCACTGGAGCGAGAACGGATCCGTCGGTGGTGTCGCCTTGACGGTCGGTGACTGCTTGGGCCGCGGCTTCTTGGTCTCCTCGGCGAGTGGTGTGGTGTCGGTCGACATCCGCCACAGGACGACGCCGGTGATGACCAGGATGACGACGAGCAGGACGCCGCCGACCAGGGCCAGCTGTGTCGTGCGCGACCTCTCCTGATCCGGACCGTCGTCGTCATCGCCTTGGACGGGCCGCGACGACCTTCCGGTGCCCTGCTGCACGTGGAACGGGGGCTGGCCGCTGAACTGCTTCCCGGCGTACTGCTGCTGTCCCGCGTGTTGCTGCTGTCCCGTGTACTGCTGCTGTCCCGTGTACTGCTGCTGTCCGGCGTACTGCTGCTGACCGCTGACGGGTGGTTGGCCACGGAACGGCGCCTGACTGCTGACCTGCGACTGCTGCTGTCCCGTCGTGGGGCGCGAGGGATCGGGCCGCTCCCCCACCGACGGCGGAGAGGGTGGGAACGGCGGCGGTGCCGCCTGGTCTGGCGGCGGCCCTTGATCGGACGGTGCTGCAGGTGGCCCGGAACGTCGCCCTTGGCCGGTGCTGGGCCCGGTACCAGCGCCCGAACCGGCGCCGGTACCAGTGGCCGAGCGGTAACCCTGGTCGAAGGACGCGAACGTCTGGGTGGGCCCGTCGACCGGTGCGGCGTCTGGCGACCCGGGAAAGTCCGGCGAAGCAAGGCCGAAGTCGGGGGTCGAGGACTCCGCCCGCACCATCGAGTCGGGCAGCCGGACCGGTGCGCGCCTGGCCGCCGCGTCCAGCAGGGCACCGAACTGACCCATGTGGGGTCGCATGTCCCACGCCGACTGCAGGCCGGCCTGGATCGCGTGCGCCATTCCTGGTGGAACGCCCGGGGCTACCTGGTGCACGGGACGTTGGGGCTCGCCGGGCCGCGGCACCAGCCCGGTCAGGGCGGCGTAGCTGATCGCGGCCAGGCTGTAGACGTCACCGGCCGGAGTGGGGTCGGCGCCTTCGGGTTCTGCCGGGTCGGCGTAGGGCCGTGGCGACGCGTCGGCTGCCTGTGCGGCGATCCTGCCGAACCCGATGTCGGTGATGAGGGGTGTGCCGTCCGTCGTGAAGAGGATGTCCTCCGGCCGCAGGTCGCCGTGGACCAGGCCGCGCTCGTGCGCCGCGGTGAGTGCGCTGGAGATGGCGGCCGCGGTGGTGACGAGCTCGCCCGGATCGAGCGTGCCGCGGACGAGTAGCAACTGTTCGAGACTGCCACCCTCGATGTGATCGAGGACGAAGACGAGTTCGTCGTCGAAGGGCAGCAGCTCACGTATCCTGCGTACGCCCGGATGGTTGAGGGCATTCAACCGCTCGACCAGGCGGCGGGCCTGGTCGACCGCATCTGCGTCTCGGGGCTGGACCCGGTGGAGCGCCACCTGCGTCCCCGAGGCGCTCTCCCGGGCGAGCCACGTCTCGCCGGTGGGCCCGGCGCCCAGCAAACCCTCGATCTCGTACCCATCAACATCGAAGTCGCTCCGCACGGTATCCAAGCCTTCCAGACCTACGATTGACGGCACGGCTGACTGGCGGGCGTCACTTCTCATCGTCGTCCATCGCCCACGGCGACAGCAACGGCTGGATCATGCTAGCGATGCCCCGGCAGCGGCCCTCCTGGGCCTTCCCAGACTGTGCGACCTCACACCATGGCGGCCCTCACGGTGATCAGCCGACACACACCCTAGGGTGAGGATATGGCCTCACCTCGGTTCTTACGGGCCGGGTTCGGTCCGGCTGCTCTCGACTATGCGACCGCGTGGTCACGGCAGCGCGACCTGCATGCCGAACGCGTCGCCGACCGGATCGACGACTCGGTTCTGCTGCTCGAACACCAGCCCGTCTACACCGCCGGCAAACGTACCCACCCCACAGAACGCCCGATGGACGGTACGCCCGTCATCGACGTGGACCGCGGTGGCAAGATCACCTGGCACGGGCCGGGACAGTTGGTCGGCTACCCGATCGTGAAGCTTCCCGAGCCGATCGACGTCGTGGCGTTCGTACGCCGGCTCGAAGACGTGCTCATCGAGATATGCGCCGGCGTCGGGCTCGCCACCAGCCGGATCGAGGGGCGCAGCGGCGTGTGGGTGCCCGCGGACGGGCGTGGCCCCGACCGCAAGGTCGCGGCGATCGGTCTGCGGGTCGCCCAGGGCGTGACGATGCATGGCTTCGCCCTCAATTGCGACTGCGACCTCGCCGCGTTCGGGCGGATCGTGCCATGTGGGCTCCCCGATGCCGGTGTGACGTCGCTGTCGGTCGAACTCGGCCGCCAGGTCGGCGTCGCCGACATCCTCGAACCCACCGAACATGCCCTCACAGCGATGCTCCGGTCACCGGACGCATCCCAGGAACAGGACGCGTCGTCGGCGAAGAAGGAGCACGCCTGAGCGCGTCAGCCCACCGACTCCAACGTCGTCTGCTGGCCCGGATATGTCGGGCCCACCGGATGTGAAGGGCCTACCGGATGTGACCGGAAGGTCAGGCCGGCGTTGCGGAACGGCACCAAAGCCAGCACGGCGGCGTGGGCGTAGTAGGACACCCGGTCGATCACCCCACCGGTCAACGGGCCGACGGTGCCGGTGCTCCGCTTGGTGTCCGTACCGCCGAACACCTGGTCGGTGGCAGTGCCCAGCTCCACGCCCGAGCGGACCAGATCGGCGATCTCGGTGGGGAGGGCGAAGGTCGCCGTCCGGCTCTCTCCCTTGACCGGTTCACCGGCCGGGCCGACGCCGATCACGACTGCCCAGGCCAGGCATTCGAGCGTGCCGTCCCGCTCGATGACGCCACCCTCGATACCGACGTACAGGTCGGCACCAGGAGCAAGCACGCGGGCAGCCTCGGCGCGGTTGCGGGCACCGGCGAGGGTCTCCTCGTCTCCGACCGGCTGGGCGGGGACGCCTGGATCCACCTCGAGCGCCTGGCAGTCCACGTCGTCGACGCCCAGGGCGACTCGGACGGCTTCGAGCGTTGCGCGCCGTTTGACCGGGTTCATCGAAGCAATGGCTATTCGCATGGACACAGCCGACAACCTAACCCGGGCCCCCTGGGTCGTGCCCACCCGGCGCCTCCTCCCGGACCGGGCGCTGCGGGGACGCGCCTGGGCGCCGTAGGCTGTGAGCCGTGACTGCCGTGGTTCCCGAAGGACGCAAGCTGCTGCGCCTCGAGGTGCGCAACAGCCAGACGCCGATCGAGAAGAAGCCGCCGTGGATCAAGACGCGGGCCAAGATGGGCCCGGAATACTCCGAGCTGCGTGCCCTCGTCAAGCGAGAGGGGCTTCACACCGTCTGCCAGGAGGCGGGCTGTCCCAACATCTTCGAGTGCTGGGAGGACCGCGAGGCGACGTTCCTCATCGGCGGCGACCAGTGCACCCGGCGGTGTGACTTCTGCCAGATCGAGACCGGCAAGCCGGTCGCCCTCGACCACGACGAGCCGCGGCGGGTGGCCGAGAGCGTCCACACGATGGGGCTGCGCTACGCCACCGTCACCGGCGTCTGCCGTGACGACCTCGACGACGAGGGCGTGTGGATCTACGCCGAGACCGTACGCCAGATCCACGCCATGAACCCCGGCTGCGGCGTCGAACTGCTCGCGCCGGACTTCTCCGGACGTCCGGAGCTGTTGGCGCAGGTGTTCGAGTCGGCGCCCGAGGTGTTCGCCCACAACATCGAGACCGTGCCGCGGATCTTCCGCAGC
>JBOHED010000550.1:0-3712 GCA_050700915.1 Actinopolymorphaceae bacterium
AGGTGTACAAGCCTGGGTCCAGGGCGCTGCAGGAGGAGCTGGCCACCATGCGCCTGCACGCCGAGAAGGGCGTCACGAGCGTGGAGGGGCTGAGTACGCCGATCCTGTCCCTCGAGGTCGTCTCCGAACGCTCCGACCGCGTGGTCGTCGACGCCGTGAGCCAGCTCCAGCCGTACAGCCTCGAGCTCGACGGTCAGTTGTATCCACACGAAGGTGGCGAGCCGAAGCGGTTCCGGATGACCCTCGAACCCGACGGCTCGGGTGGCTGGCTCATCGCCGCGAGCAAGGAGATCGGACCCGGGTGAGGCGGCGCGGTCCTCCGTACCCGCACCGGGGTTGTGGATAACGTTCGTCACGACGAACCCTGCTTCTGCGAGGCTTGGCGACCATGCATGGTGAGTTCCAGGTACGCGGCTACGACCTCGAGACCTTGTTGGGCGCGAGCTCGAGCGGCGAGATGTGGCTCGCCCGGGTGCAGGGCTCGGGCGACCAGGTGGCGCTCAAGCGGCTACGGCTGCGCGACGCCGCCGCCCGTGAAGGTCTCGGGCAGATCGTGTCGTTGCTCGGACTGCTCGACCACCCGCACGTCGTACGCATCCGCGAGGTACTGCCGGACGGTGACGAGGCCGTCCTAGTCCTCGACCATGCCGACGGCGGCAGCCTGGACCACCTTCTCAGCGGCCGCGGCGGGATCGATCCGGGCGAGGTGGTGACCACGGTCGGCCCGATCGCCGAAGCCCTCGCCGCCGCCCACCAGCACGGTCTCGTCCATGGTGACGTGACCCCGGAAGCGATCTTGTTCACCGCCGACGGTCGCCCGCTGCTGGCCGATCTCGGGGTGTTGACGCTGGTCGAGGGTGCTGAGGCGCTGGGGACCCACGGCTATGCCGACCCGACGGGGACGGGGGACAGCGGTCCCACTCCGGCCGGGGACGTCTTCGGCCTGGCGGCGGTCTGCTACACCGCACTGACCGGTGTGGCACCGCGCCCGGGCCAGGCTCGGCCGGAGCTGTCCGAGGCCGTCCCAGGCCTGCCCTCCGAGCTCGTCCATGCCGTCAGCGCGGGTCTGCAGTCGCTACCGGCGCGGCGCCCGGACGCGGCACAGTTCGCCGATCTCGTCTTTGCCGCCTGCCCGCCGGCGCCGGTGCGGTTCCCGATCGGACTGGTGCTGAGCGATGCCGACATTGCCGCCGCGCTTGGCGACTCGGCCCCGGATCCGGGCTCCGGCCGTCCCGCGGGCCAGCGGTCGGAGCAGCCCTCGGTGAGGGGTTCGGCCGCCCCGGTGGCGGGCTCGGCGCCACCGGTGGGCCCATCGTCGGCGGTGGGCACGCCGGCGGACGGTCCGTCCGTGCGCGACCCCTTCGCCGCCGCGGGCTTTCCCATACCCGGCTCCGAAGCTCCGCCCGGTGGCGACCCCGCCGACGACGAGAAGGATGGTCCCCGGCTCGGCCTCATCATCGCCAGTGTTCTTTCGTTCGTGCTGCTGGCCGGAGCCGTGGTCGGCGGGATCGCCTGGGCGCAGCGAGCCCGTCCAGCGGATCCGGCGGCGGCAGGGGAAACCGACGCTCAGCGGCGTGACGCGAGGGCGGCCGCATCCGTACCAGGTCCCGCCAAGGACTCTCCGGAAGGCGCCACCGGGCGCCGTGGGTCTGATGAGGTCTCCACTCCGCGCCACGAGAAGAGCCCACCGCCGGCCAATGCCTCCAATGCCCCGGTCACGCCGGAGGATCGCGCCGCACGAACCGAGGCGACCTGGCAAGAAGTCCTCATCGACCTCGATCGAAAGCGCGCGAAGGCGTACGCGGAGTCGGATCCCGGCCTGCTG
The DNA here is from genome assembly GCA_050700915.1 of Actinopolymorphaceae bacterium. Taxonomy (GTDB): domain Bacteria; phylum Actinomycetota; class Actinomycetes; order Propionibacteriales; family Actinopolymorphaceae; genus Thermasporomyces. Next base: position 1,826 of record JBOHED010000550.1, read on the forward strand.
TCAGGTGTCTACGTCGCCGACTCCGAACTGCTCGCCCAGGACCGCGACGAGATCGGCAAGTGCGTCAGGGCGGGCTGTCACGTCGAAGGGCTGAGGTTCGACGTCAAGAGCCTGCGGGTCGTGTCGTCCGGCGACGGCGAGGTGGTGCTCGAGGTGATCGACCAGCTTCAGGCGTACACCGTCGTCACTGATTCGGGCGAGCGGACCGACCGGCCCGCCGGCGAGGTGACGACCCGCCGGATCACCCTGGTCCGCTCCAGCGGCAACTGGCGGATCGTCCGCATCGTCGGCGCTTGAGACCGCGTCCACGGCGCCGATCAGGACCGTGATCAGGACCGGTGGAGCGCGGCCGCGACCGCCCGTGTGACGTCGGGAGCGGAGAACCTGAAGCCGGCTTCGAGCAACCGGTTGGGCAGGATCCGCAGGCTGTCGAGGAGCTCGATGGAGAACCCGCCGAGGACCGTACGCAGGACGAACGCAGGAACCGGCACCGGTGTCGGTCGCTTCAGTGCTGCTCCCAACGCCTCAGTGAACTCGACGTTCGTCGGAGGTTCGGGCAGGGTGAGGTTGTAGGGACCCTGGCAGTGAGCCCGTTCGACGACGAACCGCACGGCGGACAGCCAGTCGGAGAGCGTGACCATCCCCATGTACTGCTGACCGGATCCCAACCGCCCGCCCAGCCCGAGTCGGAACGGCGTGGTCATCAACGGGAACGCCCCGCCTGAGCGGTCGAGGACCACGCCGGTACGAAGCCGCACGACGCGGACACCGGCCCGCTCGGCTGGCGCCGTCGCGTCCTCCCACTCGCGGACCACACCCGCGAGGAACCCGCGTCCCGGGAGCGACTCCTCGGTGAGTACCTCGTCGCCGCGGCCTTCGCCGTAGTAGCGGATGGCGCTCTGCGCGACGAACACCGGCGGTTCGGGGACGCCCGCCAGGGCGGTGGCCAGGGTGCGGGTGGTGGTGACGCGGCTCTCCCGGAGCGTCTGGCGGTACGCCGCGGTCCACGGGATCCGGCCGATGCTGGCGCCGGCGAGGTTGACCACGGCATCGGCGTCGGCAAGTACGCCCGGATCGACCTGGTCGTGCGCGGGATCCCACCGCGACTCGTGCGGCGACTGGGGACTACGCCGGACGAGTCGGATCACGTCATGGCCGGCGCCTGCGAGGTCGGCGTGGAGCGCGCGCCCGAGGAATCCCGACGCGCCGGCGAGTACGTACCGCATGACCAACCAATCCCCCGATGCCGGGCCGCGAACTCGAGCGGCCGATTCCGACTCCGCTTCCGGAAGGGCTCAGCTTCCGAAAGGGCTCAGCCGCCGAACTCTGCGGCGACGCTGCCGTCCTCGAGGCGGCGCTTGACCGCCCCCAGGAAGCGGGCCGCGTCGGCGCCGTCGATCAGCCGGTGGTCGTAGCTCAGGGCGAGGTAGACCATGTGCCGGATGGCGATGGTCTCGCCGAGCGGAGTGTCGACCACGACCGGACGCTTGACGACCGTTCCGGTCCCGAGGATGGCGACCTGGGGCTGGAAGAAGATCGGCGTGTCGAACAGCGCACCGCGGCTGCCGGTGTTGGTGAGCGTGAACGTCCCACCGGAGATCTCGTCGGGCGTGATCTTGTTGATGCGGGTGCGCTCGGCGAGGTCGGTGATCCGCCTGGCGAGACCGGTGACGTTGAGGTCGCCGGCGTCGTGGATGACGGGGACCATCAGGCCGCGCTCGGTGTCGACAGCGATGACGAGGTTCTCGGTGCCGTGATAGGTCACCTCGCCCTTGTCGACGTCGATCGTGGCGTTGAGCTTCGGGTGCTCCTTGAGCGCTTCCAGAGTCGCCTTGGCGAAGAACGGCAGGAACGACAGCTTCACGCCCTCGCGTTGGGCGAACGTCC
>JBOHED010000551.1:0-5061 GCA_050700915.1 Actinopolymorphaceae bacterium
GGCAGGTGACGTCCGTGCTGCTCGGTGGCACCGGTCGGGAGGATGGCCACCCGCTGCTGGGCGAGGGCGACGTTGACCTGCGGCCAGGTCAGCCGGTCGTAGCGGTACTCGTCGAGGTCGCTCACCCTCGCCGAGGTTAGAGGTGCGCGGAGTAGTAAGGCACCGCGGGGTGGGGTAGGCGGCCCTGTGGGTCCGGTGGTCCGCACCACGACCCGGCACGGGAGAGGGGACTGCCATGGGTCCGGTGCTGCGCTCGGTGCTCCGGGGAGCCGCGGCTGGTGCGGCGGGTACGACCGCGCTCAACGCCGTCAGCTATCTCGACATGATCGCCCGGGGTAGGCCGGCGAGCCGTACGCCCGAGGACACCGTGGAGATCCTCTCCACGAGGACGCACGTCCCGGTGCCCGGTCAGGGCGACCGCCGGAGCAACCGTGTCGCCGGCCTCGGCCCGCTGACCGGCCTCGCGGCCGGCGTCGCGACGGGCGCGCTGCTGGGTGCGCTGCGCGGGCTCGGCTGGCGGCCAAGTCCGGTGGTGGGAGTGGTCGGTGCCATGGTCGTGGCGATGCTGGCCAGCAACGGCCCGATGACCGCGCTCGGTGTCACCGACCCGCGCGGGTGGGCGGCGGGAGACTGGGCGGCGGACGTCCTCCCGCATCTGGCGTACGGTGCGGTGACCTCCCAGGTCCTCGACGGCCTCGACCGCCCGAGCCCTGACCATGGGCGTACGGCGACCCGGGTGCTCGACCACCTGTTGGACGGCCGGGTGCACCATCACCCGCTCAAGCGCAGGGGTCGGTGATCCCGCCGGGACACGCCAGCCGCTCGACGTCCCACCCTGCCAGTCTCCCGCCGGCCTGGTAGACCGTCTCGTAGAAGTCGAGGACGGTACCGAGCGGATCGTCGGTGGTGCGTACGTCGTCATAGCGCAGCACCGCGAGCGGACTTCCGCGCTGCACCACCCATTCCGCGGTCGCCGGTCGCACCGGCTGGCCGGCCAGGCCGTCCGGTGCCGGGACGACGTAGGAATAGAACGCCGGCTCGGCAAATGCGTCGTCACCGAACCAGAAACCCGCACTGATGACCTCGCGGGAGTACGCCTCGCGGGTGACGAGATCGGTTTCCGGCGACTGTTCGACCTTCCGGTCGGAGAACCTCGTGACGGCAATGTCGAACGTATGCCAGAAATGATGCACCGGGCTGATCTTGCCTGAAAATCCCCCAGAGAACTGCTCGAGTACCAGGTTGACCTGACTGAGTACCTGCCAATAGCGGTTGACCCACATCGGGTCGTACGTCGCGTGGGCGGTGTCGTCGGCAAAAGGTCGTCCGTCGCCAGGGATGTCGAAGGGGTGCGGGTGCTCGATCATCACCTTGACGCCGAGCGAGCCCAACGCCTCCATGGTGCGGTCGTAGAAGGAAGCGACCGAGTGACCCAGCAGGGTGAACGAAACGGACCGCCCGTCAATGGACGCCACGACCAGTCGGTGGTCGACGAAGTCGAAGTCGATGCTGAAGACCGGGTTGCCGTCCACCAGGCCCATCGGACGGGTGGTGATGCCTCGACCGGTGAGATGGTAGGGCACATTCCACCAGTGGTTGCGCCGCACACTGGCAGCCAACCGAACCTTGCCGACGATCTGAGCGAATCGGTGCAGCGTCTCTTTGCTGCTCTTCCACTCTGTCAGTGGTATCGAAGGGAACAGTTGCATCCGGATCACCCCGCCCGTTGTCGTCGTCACTCTTGAAATCCACACTGCTTGAATCCACACAGCCGATCGTTGCACCGGTCGTGCAATCGCGCCCACTGGAGGAAATGTCAAGGGCGCAGAGTCCCTTTGTTCGGAGCGCTTCGGTCCGCGTCGGTCCATTCGTTCGCCGAAAGATTCTGTACGGCGTAAATCTGTCCACCATTCCCGCCCGGCACGGCTCTGTTATGTGGACACTGGGGACTGGGACGTCTCCGGGGTGCCCGCGTGGTTGGTGTTCCTCGAAGGTCAGGACTTCGGGGGGACAGCGGCCTCCAGCGGTTGGGCTCGCCGGGAAACGTCACGACAAGGCCCGCGGAGAGCCCAGGACTTGCGGCCACCGCGGGTCGTCGATGGCCTCGAGCAGGCCCAGGGGGTGGATTGTGCCCGAGCGGCGTGAAGACGACGCGCGGAAGGACGACGACGCGCGGAAGCCGGCCCTGACCGACAGGCGCAACTGGGTACGGTCGCTGGCGATGGCCGGCGTCGTGCTCGTCGGCCTGTCCGCGGTGACCGAGACACTCACGCGGGGCGGGGCGCGTCCCATCGTGGTCGTGCTGGGCGTCCTCGCGTTGCTGGCGCTCGGTGGCGCGGCCGTGGGGTGGATCTTCGGAGTGAGCGAAACCTCAGGCACCGACGAATCCGACGATGACGACGAACTCTTCCACCCCACCTCCCGGCGTACGTCGTCCCGGTCGGCCGACGACGACGAGGACGAGGACGAGGCGGACGAAGCCGACGCCGAGGCCGCGGACGTACGCACGGCCCGACCGCGGGAGCCCGGCACGGACCTGTCCGGCCAACGCGGGCAAGGGCAACGCGGCCCACGTGCTGCGCAGGGCGGCCAACGTGCACAGGGTGGACAGCGCGGGCAACGCCCCTCACAGAAGGGCCGCCGCGAAGACCCGGCCGACGAGGAATCCAGCCGTCGCCTTGTCGAAGGCACCCTGGACGGTGATGCACGCCGGCTGTCCGAACTGGTCGACGCCGACCTTGGCCCGACATCGACCCGCTACACCTCACGCGGCCACGCGCCCTACGTACGCAGGCCGGCCGCCGACGGGCGCCTCACCGGACTGCTGACCGCCGACCGACCTCCGTACGCGTTCGTCGTGGTCGTCGGCCACGAGAAGGCGGGCAAGTCCCGCACCGTGGTCGAGGCGGTCCGGAAGGCGATGGGGACGAAGAACCCGATGGTCGTGATCCCGGAGAACGGCGAGGCCCTGGCCGAACTGCTCCGCCCCGAGCCGCCGGTGGCGCCCGACCGTCAGCCGTGGGTGTTGTGGCTGGACGATCTCACCGCCGCCGACCTCGCCCACCTGCCCGCCGAGACGATCGAGAAGGCCACCCGCAACGCCATCCTGGTGGCCACGATGACGAAGGAACGCTGGGACCAGATCCACGTCGGCAGCGGCGACGTCGCGGCGAACGCCCGGGCCGCGCTCGCGAAGGCGACGAAGGTCCCGCTGCAGTACCAGCTCACGCCGCCCGAACGCGCCGAAGCCGCCCAGCTCTACCCGCAGGAGCGGATCACGGCGAGCATCGGTGAGGCGCTCATCGGTGGCGAGCAGCTGGTCGAGCGGTTCCGTACGGGTCGGGAGTCAGAGCCGGCCGGGTACGCCATCGTGCAGGCGGCGATCGACGCGCGCCGGGCCGGGCTGAAGCGGCCGATCACCGAGTCGGAGCTGCGCGGGCTCTATCCGCTGTACCTGCGGCGGATCCGGATCGACCTCGACCCCACGTCCGCGTTGTTCGCCCAGGGCATGGCGTGGGCGACCGAGCCCGTCGCCTCGGAGGTGTCGCTGTTGCGGGCCGCCGAGTCCGGGCGTACGCCTGCGGTCGCCGCGCCCGGCCGCCCGGGCGGTACGGCGTCCGACCAACCGGCGCGGACGACGGGACGCAGGAACGGAGCGGCCGGGTTCGAGGTCCTCGACTACCTGGTCGCGGTCGAAGAGGGTCGCAACGGGCACGAGGGCCGGCCGGTCTTCGACCCGATGTGGCAGGAGCTCCTCGCGGCGGTTCCGATCGACGACGCGTTCGACGTCGGCATCAACGCCAGCCTGCGCGGCAACGTCCAGGCGGCCGAACCGGCGTTCCGGAAGGTGCTGGACTCCGGCCACACCGACCTCGCGCCACGGGCGGCCAACGACCTCGGGTTGCTGCTGCGGGACCAGGGTGACCTGTCAGGTGCACGCGCGGCGTTCCAGCGGGCGGTGGACTCCGGTCATGCCGACGTGGTGCCGCGGGCGGCGAACAACCTCGGTGCACTGCTGCGGGACCAGGGGGACGTCGCGGGCGCGAAGGTCGCGTTCCAGCGGGCCGTGGACTCCGGTCATGCCGACGTGGTGCCGCGGGCGGCGAACAACCTGGGTGCGTTGTTGCGTGAGCAGGGGGACGTCGTCGGTGCGCGGGCCGCCTTCGAGAAGGCGATCGACGCGGGCTACGCCGATGTCGCCGCCGTCGCCGCGGTCAACCTGGGTTCGCTGTTGCGGGAGCAGGGCGACCTGGTGGGTGCGCGGTCGGCGTTCCAGCGAGCGGTCGACTCCGGTCAGACAGACGTGGTGCCGGTGGCGGCGGTCAACCTCGGCGTGCTGCTGAAGGACCAGGGAGATGTGGCAGGTGCGCGGTCGGCGTTCCAGCGGGCCGTGGACTCCGGTCATCCCGACGTGGTGCCGGTGGCGGCGGTCAACCTCGGTGTACTCCTACGGGACCAGGGCGACGCGGCCGGTGCACGGTCGGCGTACCAGCGGGCCGTCGACTCTGACCGGTCCGACGTGGTTCCCGTCGCCGCGCTGAACCTCGGCGTGCTCCTTGCTGAGCAGGGCGACGTGGCGGGCGCGGAGATGGCGTACGAACTCGCCGTCGACTCCGGTCACGCCGATGTCGTACCCATGGCCGCGTTCTACCGCGGGTCGCTGCTGAAGGAACACGGCGACCCGGGCGGTGCCCAGGCGGCGTACGAAGTGGCCGCCGACTCGGGCCACGCCGACGTCGCGCCGATGGCGGCGAACAACCTGGGTGCGCTGCTCGCCGGGCAGGACGACCTGACGGGCGCTCGGGCGGCGTACCAGCGGGCCGTCGACTCCGGCCACGCCGACGTCGCGCCGATGGCGGCGAACAACCTGGGCGCGCTGCTCGCGCAGCACGGAGATCTCGCGGCGGCGCAGGCGGCGTACCAGGTCGCGGCCGGATCGGGGCACACGAGCGCGGCACCTGTCGCGGCGGTCAACCTGGGCATGCTGCTGGAGGAACAGGGCGACGCGGTCGGCGCCAGGGAGGCGTACCAGCGGGCCGTGGACTCCGGCCACACCGATGT
>JBOHED010000552.1:0-3980 GCA_050700915.1 Actinopolymorphaceae bacterium
GGAAAAGAACTGGTTCGAGGAGCACGACCAGCACGCCAACTGGGTCGTCGATCCGGACTGCCCCACCCTGACGGGATGGCACACGACGTCGTACCGCGAGGGTCGGCAGATCGTGATGGAACGTAACCCCTACTACTGGTGCGTCGACGCGAAGGGCAACCAGCTCCCCTACGTCGACGAGGTCGTCTTCTCGGTCGTGACCGAACCCGAGGTGCGGAAGCTGCAGATCCAGGAGGGGTCGGTCGACTACGTCCACGGTGCGTTCATCCCGATCGGGCTCGGCGACATCTCCGGTATGAAGGGCACTCAGGACGAGCACGGCATGGACGTGTTGTTGTGGGACAGCGGTTCGGGCACGGGATCGGTCTTCTTCTTCAACTACGACTACCCGGATCCGGGCCTGCGCAAGTTGATCCGGAACCCGAAGTTCCGTCAGGCCCTGTCGTACGGCTTCAACCGGGACGAGGCGCAGAAGGCCATCTACTACAACACAGGTGAGAAGACGACGGGAACCTATAGCCCGAAGTCGATCGAGTACCAGGTGAACGACGAGGGCAAGCAGGTCTACCGGACCTGGCGGGACGCCTACGTCGACTTCGATCCCGACAAGGCGGCCACGATGCTGGACGAGCTCGGCGTCGTCGACAGCGACGGCGACGGGAAGCGTGACCTGCCCGGTGGTGGCAAGCTGCGGATCCGCATCGACGTCCCGGCCGACGTGAGCGCCGAGCACTCGAGCAAGAACAACCTGCTGAAGCGTGACTGGGAGAAGCTCGGCCTCACGGTCGAGATCAACCCGATCGCGCCCGAGGCGTTCGGCGACCAGTGGGAGAACGGCCAGCTGATGGCGCAGAGCTCCTGGGAGGTGGGTGACGGACCGGACCACATCACCGGACCGTGGTGGTTCGTTCCGATCGAGCCTGCGCGCTGGGCGCCGCTGCACGGGCGGATGTGGTCGCTGCGGGGTACGCCTGAGGAGAACAAGGAGTCCGACGTCGACCCGTGGAAGCGGACGCCGCCACGGGTGGATCCCGAACCAGGCAGCCCGATCGCCCGACTGTGGGAGCTGTACGACCGGGCGAAGTCGGAGATCGACGCGCTCGCACGGCACCGGATCGTCTGGGACATGGTGCGGATCCACATCGAGCACGGCCCGTTCTTCATGGGCACAGTCGCCAACTATCCGCAGGTGACCATGCACAAGCAGGAGCTGCGCAACGTTCCCGCGCAGGATCGCCTGGCCCTCGGTGGGATGGTCAACACCTGGGCGCATCCCACCCCGGCGGTTTACGACCCCGAGGCGTACTTCTGGGAGAACCCCGACGCGCACACCTGAGTGGTCCTGACCTACGTCGTGTCAGGGTCCGTCGAATCCGAGTCCGTCCATGCCGTACGACCGGACTCGCCGATGACGGGCATGCCCAGCTCGTCGAGGTACTCCCGGGCAGGTCTGGTGCAGTAGTTGCTCAGCAGGAGCCGGCCACCGGGCTCGACGAGGTGCGCGTGTGCGTGGCGGACGAGGTCGCCGCGGCGGCGTTCCGGCACGCAGTCGGCCAGCGTGTGGACGAACGTGAATCGGCGGCCGTCGGCGGGCACGTAGTCGATCGCGTTGCCGACGTCGATCCGGTCGGCCCAGTGCGGGAGCCGGTTGCGGGCGAGCTCGACGAGCCGCGGCCCGAGGTCCACGCCGTACGGCTCGATCGTGAATCCACTCTCCCCTGCCCAGGCACGGACCGACTCCATCAACAGCCCGTTGGCGCAACCGACGTCGAGGAACGTGCCGTCCCGGTCGATCCCGTCGACGATGGTCTCCCGCTGGGCACGCCACCGCTCCTGGCCGCCGCCGAAACCGGATCCCTCCTCCGGAGTCGTACCACCGAGGTAGGCGGGTTCGAGTAGGCGAAGGGTGTTGGGGTAGAAGGCGTCGTCGCCCTCGCTTCGATACCACGCGGCCGCGTCGGCGACGACCCGGGCGAGGTGGTCGTCCCCGGCTTCTGTGAATGCGGCGGCGAGGTCGTCTGCCGGGAGGTCGACCAGCTCGACTTCCACGTGCGGGCGGTCACCTCGATAGGGAGCCGCTCCTTCCAACCAGGCGTACGCATGAAGTCCCGACCGCCCCTCGGCGTCGGTGTGGTCGTCGACGGCGAAGGGCGTCACCCGCTGGAAGCGGTATCCGGCCGTCATGAGCGGAATGCGCAAGGTCGAGTCGAGCAGGTAGTGCTCCCCCGGCTCGACCTCACCGCTGGGCAGACGAAGGATCCCGTCGGCTCCGGGAATGGCGACACAGGAACCGTTCTCGAGGAAGGGAACGAAGGTCAGTCGGCGGACATCGGCAGGGTTGGGGTCGGCGTCGACGACTCGATAGGGCACTCGCGCCATGATGCCGGTGCCTTCGCCAGCCAGCGAGGCAAATTCCCGTACGAGGTAATTACCTGCGCGCAGATCTGGTCACCCGTAAGGGATTGACGAACCTGGGGTTCAGGCCCACCCTTGTCCCGTCCGCAAGGCCATGCGCCCGGTCCCGCTCCCGCCCGGGGAGTGGGACCCGCAGGAGGTCGCCGATGTCCCGTACCCCCTCGCTGCTTCGGCTGCGCCGTCGCGCCGCTGTCGCGGCAGCGACGCTGAGCCTCACTGTGGGAGTCGTCGCACCCGCCGTCGGCGCGAACGCCGCACCGTCGCCGGAACTCGCGGTCGCGAGCGTCGCGGACTCCCGCCAGGACGTCTATGCGCAGGCCGCGCAGGAGTTCGGTGTGCCCGAGTCGGTCCTGCTCGCGGTGTCGTACCTCGAGTCCCGCTGGGACGTCCACGCCGGCGAGCCGTCTCGCGCCGGAGGCTATGGGCCGATGCATCTCACCGACCTTGCGGCAGCCGTGGCCTTCGCGCGCGGGGACTCGGCCCGGCCGAGCACGTCGACGGCACCCACGAGTCCTGCGCTGAGGACCGTCGCCCTGGCGTCGCGGCTGACCGGCATCGCCGAGGCTCGGCTGCGTACGGATCCCACGGCAAACATCCGCGGCGGCGCCGCCGTACTCGCGGAGTACCAGCGTCAGCTCGGCGCGGCGACCACGGACGACCCGGCCGCGTGGTACGGCGCGATAGCTCGCTACAGCGGAGCGAAGGACGAGGCCTCGGCGCGGGCCTTCGCCGACGAGGCGTACTCCATCCTCGCCGAAGGCGCCCGGCGTACGACCGACGATGGTCAGCCGATCGCACTCTCTCCCCACGCCGTGCAGCCCAACCGCGCGTGGCTGGGCAGGCTCGGTCTGAAGAAGGCGGCGGGCGGCGACGTCGAGTGTCCGCGGAGCATCGGCTGTGAGTGGATTCCCGCGCCGTACGAAGACCTGGGCGACGGCGACTACGGCAACCACGACGTCGCCGACCGGCCACACAGCCAGAAGATCCGCTACATCGTCATCCACGACACCGAGGGCACGTACCAGACCACACTGAACCTCGTCCAGGATCCGACCTACGTGAGCTGGCAGTACACGCTCAGGGCGAGCGACGGCCACATCGCCCAGCACGTGAAGGCGAAGGACGTCGCCTGGCACGCGGGCAACTGGTACGTCAACGCCAAGTCGATCGGCCTCGAGCACGAGGGCTACGCCGCCAGGGGGACGTGGTACACCGAGGCGATGTACCGCACCTCGGCCACCCTGGTGCGCTACCTCGCCCTCAAGTACGCCATCCCGCTCGACCGCCAGCACATCCTCGGCCACGACGTCGTGCCGGGAACCACACCCGGCACCGTGTCCGGCATGCACTGGGATCCCGGCCCCTACTGGGACTGGACGCACTACTTCGACCTGCTCGACGCACCGTTCAGGACAACGGGCACCCGCCACACCGGCGCCGTCACCATCAGGCCCGACTTCGCGACCAACAATCCCGGCTTCGTCGGGTGCGAGAACGTTCCCGGCCCGCCCGGTGAGGGCACGCCGCCCGCGTGCGGCGACTGGGGCTCGTCCGCGGTCATGCCC
>JBOHED010000553.1:0-1550 GCA_050700915.1 Actinopolymorphaceae bacterium
CGGTCCTTGCACTCGTCGACGGAGTTCTTCGGCGGCTCGAACCGGTGATCGCGAAATGACAGGGACATGGTCCCGGAGAAGTCCTCGATCGGGGAGATCTCTTCGAAGATCTCCTCGAGGCCGGACCTGCCAGGAACATCCGTACGGCCCTCTTCGAGGGCTACGGCCACCCTTTCGCGCCAGCCTTCGTTGCCGACCAGGGTGTCGAAGCTCTCGACCTGCAGTGCGAGCAGGTCGGGAACCTCGGCAGGTTCCTTGATCTTGGCGAACGAAATCCGGCGCGGTGGTTCGACGCGGGTGGAGTTGTTCGGACGGGCGGACGTGGTGGACGCATTGGTGCGCGAAGCGGCCAAAAGGGGTCCTTCCGAGGCTTGCGGCTCATCATCGCAGATGGCGGGTCTCTCACATGCCGGACCGAACCTGAGAGTTTCCCAGGCGCGGTCGGAAGGCAGGGCAAAGCGACAGTGTAGCTATCGCGCCCACTGCTGTCTAGTCCCCTCGGATTCCTTTGGAGTTGCCACCGCTCCGTCGCCCGACACCGATGCTGTGAGTCCCTGCCGACCCCTATTACGACCTATTCGCCGAGCATGAGCCCTCCTGCGAGGCCGCGTCAAGCATCCGCCCGACCGTTTGCCGACCTTTCGCCCGAGCATAGGACCCGATTTGGGTGATTTGCCCGGAACGCACGGACGTCGCGCTGGCCGCCTGAGCCGTCGCCCCAGTCTGCCCCAACCCAGCCCGAAATGCCGGCGTACGAAGGCGGTCGTCAGCGGTCTCCGGCGCCGGCTAGAGGGCGTCGAGCTTGCTGACGAGCCAGCGGCCGTTGGTCCGGTCGACGGTCATCACGACGCGGCTGAGATCGGTGCGTGGCTCGCGCGCCCGGTTGCTCGTCGTCGTCTGGTTGACGAACAGCAGCGCGACCACCCGATCCGGCGTCGCCGACACCACCGACGCGGCACGCACCTCGGCGACCACGACGGCTCGCGTCTTGGTGGCGGAGGGCTTGACGACGTGGGTGGTGGTCTCTGCGTACTCCTTCTGGAACTCCCCGGTGAGCAGTTTCTTCGCACGGGCGAAGTCGCGGTCGAGGTGGTGGTGGTCGTACGCCATGAAGACCGGCGCGGCGGACCTGGCGGCCTCCAGCCCGGCTGACCGCGCGCCGTCGAGCTGGCTCGCGGCGTGGGCGCGGTAGCCGAGCGCCGCACACGCCAACAACGCGACGACCAGGCAGCCGGCCAGCGTGATGGGCAACCAGATCGCACCCCGCGCCGGCGGCGCCTGTTCCAGCACCGGTGGCTGGCTGGGCAGGTTGGCGCTCATGGGCGGCCCAGCTCCCTTCGTCCTCCGTTGCCCGCGTCCGGTTGGTCCACTCACGGCCCGACCCCTCATCCCACGAATGACAGGTCGACGACCCGCCAACCGGCCGGCTGACGGGTGAGATCGAGCTGGAGGCGGTAGGTGCGAAGCTGCGGCTTCTTCTCCGCGATGTTGGTGACGTCGGCGTCGGCGACGACGAGTACCCGGGCCGAGTCCGGGTCGAAGTTCACGAC
>JBOHED010000554.1:0-4751 GCA_050700915.1 Actinopolymorphaceae bacterium
TCCTCCCGGAGTACGACGGGTTCGGCTGCCCCACCGGCGGTTCCGGCATCGGGGTCATGCGGGACGCCGCCCAGGAGCGCAAGGACGCCGCGATGGAGTTCCTCCGCTGGCTCTCCCAGCCGGCGAAGTCGGCCCAGTGGACGATCGACACCGGGTACATGCCGGTGGTGGAGGCCGCCCAGGAGGAGAAGGCTCTGCTGGACAAGGCCAAACAGGACCCCAACTACCGGACCGCGTTGAACCAGTTGCCGAAGACCAAGCCACAGGACCTGATCCGGCCGATCGTGCCGAGTGCGGGCGAGATGATGGATGCGGCTCTGCAGAAGCTCTATTCCTCGTCGGACTCCGTGGAGGATGTCTTCGCCCGGCTCAACAAACGCCTGCAGCGTAAGGCCGATCTGATCAGCGAGACCTATGAGGCGCAGTACGGCTAGAAGGTCAAGGGTTCTCCTCGGACGGCGATTCGTCGTGGAGTCGGGATTGGCGCCGTTGACCGAGAGCTCGCTTCAGTGCCCGGCTCATCGCTGCCGTCAGGGCGTCACCGACTGGCTGTTGGCGAGGGTGAAGCTGGGCGTTCGAAGAGGAGTTCCAGTCCGTCTTCTTCGTCCCACTGTTCGCCGATCTGGGTGAAGCCGAACTTGGCGATCGTCGCCAGCGATGCCTCGTTGTCCGGACGGATCGACGCCCGAACGATCTGTACCGTCGGTTCGGCGGTGGCTCGTTCGAGCAGCGCGGCCAGGATCGCTGTCGCGTAGCCTTGCCGCCGATGCCCCGGGTCGACCGTGTACCCGACTTCTACCATGCCGCGGTCGTCCGGCGGCCCGTGATATCCCGCGTACCCGATCACCACGCCGTCGGGCTCGGCGACCACGGCCCGGGCGATCCACGCGGCGGCGTCCGGCTCGGTCTCTAGTTGCTTGAGCCGGTAGTTCCAGAGCCACTTCGAACGCTCGTCGATGAACAACGGGCCGAGCTCGACGCCGGATTCCGCTCGGGCGGTGGCGAGGTCGTCAGCAAGCAACGCCGACATCGCCGTACGGGACAACTCCGCGAAGCGGATCTGGTGAGAGGGCATGCCGCAGATAGTGCATTGGGCAAGCCCGGGCAGTCCAGGGGATTTGCGCTACGCCGCTGAGAATGCTGACGGTCCCCATCAACGCGGCGGCCTGTACCGTCTGCAGCCGGATTGTCGGAAGGTGGCTGGGGGACACCTCACCCGCCGGTTCAATTCCATCACGGCGGACGAGGGGATAACAAGACTCGTCTTTGTCGACTATCGCGCGCACAATGGCACATTCATGGCCTGCCTCGTGGATCACTCCTGTCCGTCTCGAATCGAGAAGTGTTCATGACCGATCAGAAGAACGATGGTCCCGGTGTTTCCGTCCGGGTGAACCTTCGCAGCTACGCTCACGTCGCGCGGGTGGCGTTCCGGGCGGGTCCCGTGCTGGGCGGGGTCACCGTCCTCGCGGTGCTGGTGGCGGCCGCAGCTCCCCTCGGCGCTGTCGCCGCCGTCGGCGCGGTGATCGGACGGGTTCCCGAGCTGGCGGAGGACGGCATGAGTTCTCCCGCCGGACGCGCGGTGCTGTGGTGCGCGGGTGCCGCGGGTGCGTTCTTCCTGCTGCAGTGGGCCTGCGGTGCGTTGCAGTCGGCGGCCGTCACGGCCTTGGGTGAGCGGATCGACGCCGCACTCTCGCGGGAACTCATGGCCGCCATGCTGACGCCGCCCGGTGTCAGCCACCTGGAGGATCCGGCCACGGTCGACCTGGTCAACGTCGGGCGGGAGACCTTCCGCTCGCCGTGGTCGCGTCCGGGCCGGCTGGTACGGACGGTCGCAGGGGTCGCGGTCGGACGGCTCATGCTGCTCGGGGCCTGCGTGATCGTCGCCCGGTTTCATCCGGTCCTCGGTGCGGGTCTGCTCGTCGCCGGGCTCTGGGCGGCGTACGAGGACAAACGCGCCTCCCGGGTCGAGGCCGAGCACCACTACGGCGGCACCGAGCTCTCCAGACGGACGACGTACTACTACGAGCTGGGCGTGCATGCGGCCGCCGCCAAGGAGGTACGGGTCTTCGGGCTTTCCGGGTTCCTGCTCGACCGCTTCTCCACCTTCTGGCGCCGGTCGATGGTCCACGTGCTCGCCCCCTCAGGCCATCGGCCGCTGGTCGCCGCGCTGATCCTCGCTGCAGTCGTCCTGGCCGGTCTCGGGTGGGTGGCGCGCGAGGCGGTGAACGGAAGGATCGATCCGGCAGCGGCGGCGGTCGCGGTGCAGGCGCTGATGGTGAGCCTCGCCGGGATCCACACGTCCTCGTGGGCCAGCCTGCAGAACGAGCTGGCGCTGGCGACCTTGCGCCGCTTCGACGCGGCCGTCGCCGCGGTTGCGAGTGGCGCTGCTCGCTTGGGCGAGGCGACCCGTTTGGATGAGGGGACCCCTGGCGCGAACCTATTGGATGAGGGGACCCCTGCTCCAACTGCGGAGGCCCCTGGCGCGGGGATCCGGTTCGAGGGCGTCTCGTTCTCCTACCCAGGCAGCGGAGTCGACGTCCTGAGTGGGCTGGATCTCGACATCCCGGCCGGACGGTCACTCGCCATCGTCGGTGCCAACGGAGCCGGCAAGTCCACCGTGATCAAACTCCTGTGCCGGGCGTACACGCCGACGGCGGGCCGGATCACCGTCGACGGCACCGACCTGGCCGGACTCGACACGGCCGGCTGGCGGCGCCGGCTGGCCCCGGTCTTCCAGGACTCGACCCGCTTCGAGCTGTCGGCCCGCGCCAACGTGGCGTTCGGGCGGGTCGACGTGCCCGGCGACCAGGCCGGCGTCGAAGCGGCCGGAGCCGCCGCCGGGATCGCGGACGCGGTCGATGCCCTGCCGCTCGGTTGGGAGACGCCGCTGTCGCCCGCGTACGCCGGAGGGTCGGACCTGTCCGGCGGCGAGTGGCAGAAGGTGGGCCTTGCCCGGGCGTTGTACGCGGTCCGGCACGGCGCCTCGGTCCTGGTCCTCGACGAGCCGGCCGCCCACCTGGATGCGCGCGCGGAGTCCGAGCTGTACGAACGGTTCCTGTCCATCACCGAAGGGCTGACGACGATCGTCATCTCACACCGCTTCTCCACGGTCCGCCGCGCCGACTCGATCGTCGTCCTCGACGGTGGCCGGGTGGTGGAGCAGGGATCCCACGACGACCTGCTCGCCCAGGATGGTGCGTACGCCGAGATGTTCTCCCTCCAGGCGGCCCGGTTCGGTGGTCCAGCAGCGACGACACAGGCGGTGGGCGAGCGGTGAAGGACTGGCTGCGTACGGCGCGACTGCTCATCGGCATCGCCTGGGAGATCGGGCCGGCGGTCGTCTTCTGCTACATCGGGGTGAGCGTGATCGGCGCGGTGTCGCCGCTGCTCCTCGCCGTCGGGCTGCGGCCGCTGGTGGACGGCATCACCTCCGGTCGGACGGACCAGATCTTCGTGGGCGCCGCGATATGCGCCGTGGCGTTGACGTTGAGCGCGCTGGCGCCGACGTTCTACCGGTGGACGACGATCCGGCTGCGGGAGCGGGCGATCATGGTGATGCAGCTTCGGATGCTCACCCTGGCCGGCGGCGCGCCTCGGGTGGAGCACGTGGAAGTGCCGGCGTTCTGGGACCGGCTGCGGCTGCTCGAACGCAGCACGGAGAACCTGGCGCTGGGCATGACCCTCGCCGTCATCGGTCCCCTTCTGCTGGCCGAGTTGGCGGTGACGGCGATCCTGCTGGGCAGGCTGCAGCCTGTTCTGCTGCTGGTGCCCGTCATCGCGGTGCCGGCCGCGTGGCTGACCCAGCGGGCCGAAGGTCTGCGCCGGGCGGCCGAGCTGCGCACCGCGGAGGGACGTCGTACGGCCGAACACCTGCTGACGCTCGCGACGACATCCGCACCGGCGACCGAGGTGCGGGTCTACGGCCTGCATCGTGCGCTGCTCGACCGGCACCGCCAGGTCAGCGGGGAGGTCCACCGCCGGATGGAGGCGGGGCAGTTCCTGGCGGTGGCGGTCAATGCGGGTGGGTGGTTGCTCTTCGCGGTGGTCTACGTCGGAGCGATCCTCCTCGTCCTGCGCGAGGCGGCCGCCGGGCGGACCACCAGCGGCGACGTGGCGATGACGCTGGGGGTGGCCGCTGCCGTGGTGCTGGCCGCCGGCCGGCTGTCGGAACTGTCCGGGTCATTGCTCCGGACGCGTACGGCCGCCGAGCACTACCACTGGCTCGAGGACCAGGCGCTGCCCGCGCTGCCAGCCGACGAGCTGGTCGCGCCGCCCGCGCGGCTGCGGAAGGGGATCGACCTCGACGGGGTGAGTTTCACATACCCCGGCGGGGATCGTCCCGTGCTGTCGGAGGTCTCGCTCCAGCTTCCGGCCGGCTCGGTCGTTGCCGTGGTGGGGGAGAACGGTGCCGGCAAGACCACGTTGGTGAAACTGCTGTGCGGCATGTACGCACCGACCGAGGGCCGGATCCTCCTCGACGGTACCGACCTGGCGGCCATCGACCTTCCGGCGTACCGGCAGCGGCTCACCGCCGGCTTCCAGGACTACGTACGTTTCGAGCTGGCGACCCGGGAGTCCGTGGGCGTCGGCGACCTGCCCCGGATGGACGATGTGGACGCCGTACGTGGGGCGTTGACGAAGGCCAACGCCAGCTTCGCCGAACGCCTGCCGGACGGGGTGGAGACCCAGCTGGGCCTGTCGTGGCAGGGCGGGGTGGACCTGTCCGGAGGCGAGTGGCAGAAGCTTGC
>JBOHED010000555.1:0-11395 GCA_050700915.1 Actinopolymorphaceae bacterium
ACGCTGGGTCCCGGCACTCGCCGCGGCGGCCAGCGTGGCGGCGCTCGCCTTGGGCGGCGGGGCCGTCTACTCAGCGCTCAGCAGCGACAACACGCCGTCCGCGCAGGGCAACCAGCCATCAGGGACGTCGGGCGGCACCGGACACCACGACACGACGTTCGGCTTCCGAACCGATGGCGACCCGAACCTCTCGGCGGGTGACTTCGCGGGACAGGTCGACGCCCTGGTCGAATCGAAGGCCGCACCGTCCCCGTCGCCGAGCAAGTCGTTCGGCCCCAGGCATGATCAAGGCATCGCCCCGCCCGGCGGATCGGACCAGTGCGTCAAGGAGCGCCTCGAGACGGAGAACGCCGGAAAACTCCTCGCCACGAAGCCAGCGAAGCTCGACGGCGAGACGGTCACCCTGGCCCTCACCGAGACCGGCAAGCCCGGTGTCGTCCGTGCGTACGCCATCGATTGCCGGGATGGCACGATTGTCCGTTCCGCCACCATCACGGGCCGCTGAGGCGACGCTCGGGCCTCCCGCCTGGTGGCCACACGTGGCGCCCTCCCCGTCACGGAATGTCGGGCACCTAGGATCGGTTACCGCAGTGACATCGCCCGAGATCTGCCCGACGAATGCGAGGATCGGTTCGTGCCTGACGTCCGCAATGTCATCATCATCGGATCCGGCCCGGCCGGCTACACCGCCGCCCTCTATGCCGCACGTGCCCAGCTCAAACCCCTCGTCTTCGAAGGCTCGGTGGAAGCTGGTGGTGCGCTCATGAACACCACCGACGTCGAGAACTACCCGGGTTTCCCCGACGGGATCATGGGCCCCGACCTGATGGACGCGTTCCGCAAGCAGGCGGAGCGTTTCGAGGCCGAACTCATCCCCGACGACGTGCAGAGCGTCGACCTCGCCGGAGAGATCAAGGTGGTCGTCGACAGCTCCGGCACCGAGCACCGCGCGCGTGCGGTCATCCTGGCGATGGGTTCCGGCTACCGCCGGCTCGACATTCCCGGTGAGGACAAACTCTCCGGCCACGGGGTCTCGTGGTGTGCCACCTGTGACGGATTCTTCTTCCGCGACCAGGACATCGCGGTCGTCGGTGGTGGCGACTCGGCGATGGAAGAGGCGTTGTTCCTCACGAAGTTCGCCAAGTCCGTCACGGTGATCCACCGGCGTGAAGAGCTGCGCGCCAGCAAGATCATGCAGAACCGCGCCCTCGCCAGCGACAAGATCTCGTTCGTGTGGAACTCCACCGTGAGTGAGGTCCTCGGCGACGGCAAGGTCGAGGGCGTACGCCTGAAGAACCTTCGTACAGACGAGGAATCCACCCTCCCGGTCACCGGAGTCTTCGAGGCGATCGGCCACGACCCGCGCAGTTCGCTCGTTCAGGGGCACATCACGGTCGACGCGGATGGCTACGTCGAGGTCCACACCCCGTCGACCCGCACCAGCCTGCCCGGGGTGTTCGCCGCCGGTGATCTCGTCGACCGCACCTATCGCCAGGCTGTGACGGCGGCGGGCACGGGGTGCGCCGCGGCGCTCGACGCCGAGCGCTTCCTTGCTGGGCTGGAGGACGCCCCCGAGGTCTCCACCGCGCAGACCTCTGCGCCCACTACTGGGGCGGGATGAAGAAGCCCAGTCCGGGTGTTGTGCTGAGTACGTAGCTGGAGAGGAGAAGCCCGTGGGCGCGATCAAGCCCGTGACCGATCTCGAGTTCGCCACCACCGTCTTGCAGAGCGTCAAGCCGGTGGTCGTCGACTTCTGGGCGGAATGGTGTGGTCCGTGCCGGCAGGTCGCGCCGGTTCTCGAAGAACTCGCGACGGAGTACGCCGACAAAATCACCTTCGTCAAACTGAATGTCGACCAGAACCCCCAAACCCCCTTGGAATACCGCGTGACCGGCATTCCGACCATCAACGTCTATGTCGGTGGTGAAGTCGTCAAGTCGTTGGTCGGTGCTCGTCCCAAGGCGGCGATCAAGGCGGAACTCGCCGCACTCGTCGCAGCCTGAGGACGAACGACACCTGACCTGATGGACGTGCCTGCGTGACCGGCCTGGCTGGCGTGATTGGGGAGACACGGCCTAGGCGGCGAAGCGCAGCGGCGGACCACCAGTCGAGGGAGCCCGGGCCACCCGCAGGGTGTGCCCGGGCTCGGCATTCCGCGGTGAGTCGCGCCTCGGCGGTGCCGCCGACCGGGCGTTCGGAGATGGCCCAGCTAGCATGGCGAGGGTGATCCGGACAACCCCGACCGGATCGTCCGGACGCGCGAGAGTGATGTCGTCGGAGGCACCCATGGCCGAGCACCGATACGGGCTGGGCGACCGCGGTCCCGCGGTGGCTGAGATCCGTTCCAAGCTCACCCAACTGGGGCTGCTGGCCGCTGCCCCGGACCATGAGCTCGACCCGATGAACGCCCTCTTCGACGAGACCGTCGACCGGGCGGTACGCCAGTTCCAGCAGCACCGCGGCCTCACCTCCCACGGCGTCGTCGACGCGGAGACCTACCGCGTGCTCGACGAGGCGCGCTGGCGACTGGGCGACCGGCTGCTGTCGTTCCAGGCCGGGCACCTGCTGATCGGCGACGACGTAGCGACCCTGCAACAGCGGCTGCTCGAGCTCGGCTTCGACGTCAACCGGGTGGACGGCGTCTACGGTCCTTCCACCGAACGTGCCGTCAAGGAGTTCCAGCGCAGTGTGGGGGCGCCCCCGGACGGCACCTGCGGGCCGGCGACGTTCAAGGCCCTCGCGAGGCTGTCGCCGATCGTGACCGGCGGCCGCGCCGACGCCCTTCGCGAATCCGAACGCATCCACCGGGCAGGTCCTCAGCTCCCGGGCAAGGCCGTCGTCATCGACCCCGGCCACGGCGGCGGCGATCGCGGCTGCTTCTCCCACGGACTGTCCGAAGCGGAGGTGTCCTTCGACCTCGCGTCCCGGATCGAGGGGCGGCTGGCGGCGACCGGCGTCCAGGTCTTCCTCACCCGCGGCCGCGAAACCAGCCCCGACGAGGCCGAGCGGGCCCGGTTCGCCAACGAGACCCGCGCAGACCTGGTGGTCTCGCTCCACGTCGACGAGCACGCCAACCCGCAGGCCGGCGGCGTCGCGACCTACTACTACGGCACGGTGGGCGGCGACGAGCTGCGTTCGACCCTCGGTGAACGGTTCGCCGGCCTGGTGCAGCGCGAGGTGGTCGCCCGCACGGACCTTCGGGACTGCCGTACGCACGCCAAGACCTGGGACCTGCTCCGCTACACGAAGATGCCGGCGGTGCGGATCGAGCTCGGCTACGTCACCAACGCAGGTGACGCGCTCCGGCTGTCGGATCCGGGGTTCCGTGACGTCGTCGCCGAGGCCATCGTCGTTGCCATCCAGCGGGTCTATCTACCGCCGGACATGGACTCGCCGACCGGCGTACTCCAGCTCGGACAGCTGATCCGCTGAGCTGACCTGCCTCGCACTGGCCGCCTGTGCCGCCGGTAGCCCCGCTGGATGAGGGGCTCCCTGCACCAAGCCGCCGTTGCATGAGGGGCTCCCTGCACCAAGCCCTCGTTGCATGAGGGGCACCCTGCACCAAACCTATGGCGACAGGGGCGCCATCCACCAAACGCGCATTGGATGAGGGGCACCCCGCACCAAGAAGCTGGTGGCTACATGGGCGCCCTCACCCCAGCTCCGATTGCTTGAAGGGCACCCTCCCCGATCCGCCAAGCCACCGGTCCTGTCGCCGTGCGGAGGTCAGCTCCGGACCGGGCGGAACGCACCCTCGGGTGTCATCGAACCCAGCAGCTTCTCCAACGCCGCCTCGACATCTTCCTTCCAGGTAAGGGCATTGCGGAGTTCGAGGCGGAGTCGCGGGTAGCGGTGATGAGGGCGTACGGTCTTGAATCCCACTGACAGCAGGTAATCGGCCGGTACGACGCACGACGGCTTCTTCCACTTCGCGTCGCCGAACGCCTCGATCGCCCGGATACCACGCTTGACCAGGTCCTTGGCGAGGCCCTGGATCAGCATCCGGCCGATGCCGGCGCTTGCGAACTCCGGCATGACGTAGGCAGTCATCAACAAGACGGCGTCCCCACTCACCGGAGAGGTGGGAAAGGCAACCGAACGCGGGACGTAGGTCGGTGGTGCGTACACCACGAATCCCGCCGGCGTCCCATCGACGTAGCAGATCTTGCCGCACGAACCCCACTCGAGGAGTACCGCCGAGATCCACGCCTCCTTCTCGAGGGCAGGATCGCCGGCCTCCTCGGCGCGCCGCCGCGCCACCGGGTCGAGTTCCCAGTAGACGCAGCGCCGACATGGCCGCGGCAGGTCGTCGAGGTTGTCCAGAGTGATGTTGGCAAGACGGCGCATCATGCTCATATCGCGTATTGCGGCCAAAATGGGCGGCCTATTCGATGTCAGCTGCCAGGTTGCCAGTCACGTCGCTTGTCATGTCGGCAGCCATGGCGACCGACGCTACCGGCCGGGTTGGACGGCCGTGTGGTCGTCGGACGGCGTAGGTGCGAAATACCCACCCGCATAGTTCGTCACGTGAGGTTCTGGATGTTTCGGTCGACGACGGAGCAGACCGGTAGCAAATCCAGCCAGAACGCCGGCACCGATTCCGCACAGAATCCAGGACACGATTCGCATGACAGCCCTTCCAGCGAGCACCCACTCCCCAAGGGGACGCCTCATGAGGCATCGTAGTAGCTGAGTGGCCCGCCTGGGGACAGCGGCTGGGCCGCTCTCGAACGGAGAGGAGCGGTGGCCCCATGGAGGAGAGCCCGGATCATCATCCCTTACACCGTGAGACGCGTTTCGACGCCGACGTCGCACGGTACGCCTCCCGAGCTCGCAGCATGGTCGCCTCCGAGATCCGCGCACTGTTCTCTGTTGCCAACCGGCCCGAGGTGGTGTCGCTCGCGGGCGGCTCGCCCAACATCTCCGGCCTCCCCCTCGATGTCGTCAGCTCCCTGATCGGGGACCTCGTCCTGCAGCGGGGCACCACCGCCCTTCAGTACTGCACCGCCCAGGGCGACCAGACCCTGCGGGAACAGATCACCGACGTGATGCGACTCGTCGGCATCGAGGGGTCGGCCGACGACGTGGTCGTCACCGTCGGAAGCCAGCAGGCACTCGACCTGGTCACGCGGATCTTCTGCGATCCGGGCGATGTGGTGATCTGCGAAGCGCCGAGCTATGTGGGGGCGCTGGGGGTGTTCGCGGCGTACGAATGCGATGTCGTCCACGTCGCCATGGACGATGACGGGCTGATTCCCGAGCATCTCGACAGTGCGCTCCGCACGGTGGCGGCCAGTGGGCGCCGTGTGAAGTTCCTCTACACGATCCCGAGCTACCACAACCCGGCCGGTGTCTCCCTCAGTGCCGAACGCCGGGCCGCGGTGCTGGAGATCTGCCGCCGGTACGACGTCCTGGTGGTCGAGGACGATCCGTATGGCCTGCTCGGCTTCGATGGCGAGCCCTACCGCGCGTTGCGGGCCGACGACCCGGGACGCGTGGTCTACCTCGGGTCGTTCTCCAAGACCTTCTCCCCCGGACTGCGGGTGGGGTGGGCACTCGCGCCGCATGCGATCCGCGACAAGCTGATCCTCGCCCAGGAGTCCGCCACGCTGTGCCCGCCGGCGTTCAACCAGATGGCCGTCTCGACCTATCTGGCCAACCACGACTGGCACGGCCAGGTCAAGGCGTTCCGCGAGATGTACCGCGAACGCCGGGACGCGATGCTCGAGGCACTCACCGACCTGATGCCCGCCACCACGACGTGGACGACGCCGAAAGGCGGCTTCTTCGTCTGGGTGACCCTGCCGGAGGGCATCGACGCCAAGGCCATGTCGCCACGCGCTGTCACCGCTCGTGTCGCCTACGTGCCCGGTACGGCGTTCTACGCCGACGGGTTCGGGAGCCAGTGCATGCGTCTTTCGTACTGCTTCCCGCCGCCGGATCGGATCCGGGAAGGGATCCGTAGGCTCGCCGCCGTCGTCGAACATGAGATGGAACTTCGGGAGACCTTCGGCCCGCTTCATCTGGGTAGAGGCCAGGGTGTCGAGTTTCCCGGGCCAGATCTGCGATGAGCGGCCGGCGACCCGGGTGGAAGTGAAGGGGCGACAGATGAGCGATCTCGGACGGGTCCTGGTGCTGGCCGGCGGACTCTCTCATGAGCGAGACGTGTCCCTGCGGTCGGGCCGACGGGTGAGCGAGGCGCTGAGAGCGGTCGGCGTCGACGTCGAGGAACGCGATGCCGACGCGGGCCTCATCTCGGCCCTGGAGGACGATCCGCCCTCAGCCGTCTTTCCGCTCCTGCACGGCGCCGCCGGCGAGGACGGCGCGCTGCGTGAGGTGCTGGACCTTCTCGATGTTCCGTACGTCGGATCGGCCGCAGTCGCGTGCCGGGCGGCGTTCGAGAAGCCGGTGGCGAAGACCATCGTGTCGGCGTCCGGGGTACGGACCCCACCGTCCGTCGTGCTGCCGCACGATACGTTCCGCGAACTGGGCGCGCAGACCGTCCTCGAACGCATCGCCGACCGGCTCGGCCTGCCGTTGGTCGTCAAGCCCACTCGCGGCGGCTCCGCGCTGGGCTGCACGGTGGTTCACACGATCGCGGACCTCCCTGCTGCGATGGTGAGCTGCTTCGCCTACGGCGAGGTCGCGCTGCTCGAACGCCACGTGCCCGGCACCGAGGTGAGCGTCACCGTGATCGACGTCGGCGACGGACCGCGCGCCCTGCCCGGTGTGGAGATCGTCCCAGACAGCGGTATCTACGACTACGCGTCGCGCTACAACGCCGGAGCGACGGAGTTCGTCGCACCCGCCCGGCTCCCCGATGCCGCAGCGGACGCCTGTGAGGAAGCCGCGTTGGCCGCACATCGTGCACTGGCGCTGCGGGATCTGTCGCGTACGGATCTGATCGTCGACGCCGCGGGTCTCCCGTGGTTCCTCGAGGTCAACGTCGCGCCGGGGATGACGGAGACCTCGCTGGTACCGCTCGCGGTCGAGTCGGCCGGTCGCGATCTCGGTGTCCTGTGCCGCGATCTGCTCCAGGCCGCTGCGCAGCGCGCCGACATCCCCCGCTCCTGACCCGAAGTCCGCTTGTTCCGCCTTGCGTGCCCAGTGCCTCATTGGATGAGGGGCGCCCTCATCCAATCCGGCCTCACACGAGCGGGACGCCCTCACTCGATCCGCCCTCGCATGAGGGGCACCCTGATCCCATAGGTTCGCGTGAGGGGCGCCCCCATCCAACGGCAGCGGCGTCGGGGTGTCCCAGCCATGGCGCCCTGGCGGGGTCCATCGGAGCCGCTAGTTGGTGCCGGGCGGATCCATTAGCTCGACGATTCGCTCGAGGTCCTCGAGTGAGGCGAACTCCAGCGTGATCTTGCCCTTCGATCGCCCCAGGTCGACCTTCACCCTGGTGTCGAAGCGTTCGGTGAGCCGGGACTCCAGATCGCCGAGGCGGGGAGCGACCGGTTTCGACGACCTGGCAGCCTTGCTCTTGCGTTCCTTGCCGCCGGGGCTCACCGTCACGATCTCTTCGAGCGCCCGGACCGAGAGTCCCTCGGCGACCACTCGATGCGCCAGCTTCTCCTGCGCCTCCTCTTCGGCAACCGAGAGCAGGGCTCGTGCGTGGCCCGCGGACAGAACGCCCGCCGCGACTCGCCGCTGCACTACTGGTGGCAGCTTGAGCAGCCGGAGAGTGTTGGTGATCTGCGGGCGGGACCTGCCGATCCGCTGGGCGAGTTCGTCGTGCGTGCAGCCGAAGTCCTCGAGTAGTTGACCGTACGCCGCAGCCTCTTCCAGAGGGTTCAGCTGCGCGCGGTGCAGGTTCTCGAGGAGGGCGTCCCGCAGCATGTCCTGGTCGCCGGTGTCGCGCACGATGGCGGGGATGAGGTCGAGGCCGGCCTGCTGAGTGGCCCGCCAGCGCCGCTCACCCATGACGAGTTCGTACCGCTCATCCCCGTGTCGGCGTACGACGACGGGCTGGAGAAGACCGATCTCCTTGATGGAGTGCACCAGCTCGGCCAGAGCCTCTTCGTCGAAGACCTGCCGCGGTTGGCGCGGGTTCGGCGAGATCGCGTCGATCGGCAGTTCGGCGAAGTGAGCACCTTGGACAAGGGCAGGACCCTCGGGACCGTCAGCATCGATCTGGGCTCGGTGTGCGGGTTCGGCCACGCGATCCTGGGACACGTCGGCGGTAACCGGTGGAGGGGCGGACTGGATCAGTGCGCCGAGCCCTCGCCCCAAGCCGCGTCGAACCGTCATCGGAGATCCCCTCGCTCGCTTGCCGTCGCGGTGGCCGAGCCTAGTACCTCACGCTCACCAACGTCGGAGACACCGGCCGAGCGGTGACTGCCCGCGGCGGCGGGTGCGGCCGGATCACGGAGGGCGAGTTCGCGGGCCGCCTCGAGGTAGGAGAGAGCGCCAGGTGACCCCGCGTCCCACGTCATGACCGTCTGCCCGAAACTCGGCGCCTCGGAAATCCGCACGGACCGCGGGATCGCACTCCTCAATACCGTGTGGCCGAGGCTTTCCCGGGCGTTCTCCGCCACCTGCGCCGACAGTCGTGTCCGGGCGTCGTACATCGTGAGGATGACGGTGGTGACCTGAAGAGAACGATTGAGCTCACGTACCAGGTTGACGATTTTAAAGAGAGTCTCGACACCTTCGAGCGCGTAGTACTCGCACTGGATCGGTACCAGCACCTCCCGACCAGCCACCATGGCGTTCATGGTCAGGAGCCCCAACGAGGGCGGGCAGTCAATCAGGACGTAGTCGAAGCGTTGACCCGCCGCCGCTTGTTCGTCGAGGTAGGCGTCGAGGAACTTCTTGAGGCGCGCCTCCCGCGCGACGATGCTCGCGAGTTCGAGCTCGGCACCGGAGAGGTCGATGGTGGCAGGTACGCCGAAAAGGGTGGGAAAGCGGTGGACCGGGTGGACGAAGCTTCGCATCGGCTCACCCTCGACGATCACGTCGTAGATGTTCGGCACACCCTCGGTGTGGTCGATGCCAAGGGCGGTCGACGCGTTTCCTTGAGGATCGAGGTCGACGAGGAGGACTCGGGCGCCCGAGCCAGCCAAGGCAGCGGCGAGATTGACCGCGGTCGTGGTCTTACCTACGCCACCCTTCTGGTTGGCCACGACGAAAACGCGGGTCTGCACGGGACGCGGGAGGGTCGGACTGAAGACGACAGGCGCGTTGGACGTGACTCCCGCCATCGGTGGCAGCTCGACATCCTCTGGCGTTTCACGTGAAACAACCGCCCCGGCCGCGTCCGTGGCGTCGACGTCATCCTCGCCCCTTCCTGAGGTGACATCCACACTCGCGACCACTGAGGAACGCCTGGCGTCTACCGAGAGCGCCGACGCGGTGGAACCGTCAGCACCGACCGACCCGTCATCGTCCGTGGCATCCCCCGCGTCCACCGTGGACGACAGATCGCCCGAACCTGTGCCGACCGCAGACCTCTCCCCTGTCGGCCACCCAAGCCCCGCGGTCGCCGGGCGCCCGGGGCGTGGCCCCTCGACGTCCGGCAGCTCAGCGGTCGATGGCCATTCGAGTGGCCATCCAAGTCCTGTGGTCACGTGTACCTCCGTCACACTCAGCCTTCCCTACCGAGCCGGGAGCTCGGATGCGGCGGCCACTTCGACACCTACTGCCGCCGACGGCGGCACTGCTCACGCGGTCCGGGCGACCAGCCGAACGATCGTCGTCGGCGGTGACACGACACCCTCGCCGACCCGCTCGACCGACCACCTTGCAACCCCCCACCGCGGAAGCTCGGAAGCGGCCTCACCAAGCTCCTCCTCGGCCCGTTCACCCTTCACCGCCCACAATGAACCACCGGGCCGACAAAGCCCCATTGCGACACGGGCAAGCCGGCCGAGTGGTGCTACCGCTCGCGCGGTCACGACGTCATAGCGTCCCTCATGATCCTCGGCTCGCGCGCGTACGACTCTGGCGTTGGCCACGCCAAGTTCCGCGACTACCTCGAGGAGGAAGTCTGCCCGACGCAACTGCGGATCGAGAAGAGTGACCGCGACATCGGGGCGGGTGATCGCGATGACCAGGCCGGGGAGACCTGCACCTGTGCCGACGTCACACAACGACGCACCGGCCGGAACGAGAGGGGCGAGTACGCCACAGTTCAGCAGGTGCCGATCCCACAGCCGCCCAACCTCACGCGGTCCAAGAAGGCCTCGTTCCACGCCAACGCCGGCGAGAAGTGTCGCGTAGTGCTCCACGTCGCCGAGCTGTTCACCGAACACCACGCGCGCCCCTGGCGGTGCGGGAGGAACGCCTGTACTCGTCCTCGTTTCACGTGAAACACCCGACGGTTCACGCCGGTTGGATGACCACCCGTCGTTCGGGCTCTTCGCCCTCCGACTCACTCGTCAGTCCCTTCGCGGCCACTGTGTCGTGGACGACCTTTCGTTCGAACGGTGTCATTGGCTCGAGTCGAGCTGACTCACCACTCGCCACAACCTCTGAAACGATCTTCTCGGTCAAGGCGATGAGGTCGCTCCGCCGCTGGGCCCGGTGGCCGGCCACGTCCAGCATCAGCCGGCTCCGCTCGCCGGTCTCCCGATACACAGCGAGCCGCGTCAACTCCTGCAGCGCCTCGAGTACCTCCCCCTCAGCGCCCACCAGGTGTTGGAGGTCACCCCCCACCACCGCCACCATCGCGCGGCTCCCCTCGACATCCAGGTCGATGTCGCCGTCGACGTCGGCGATGTCGAGAAGCTCCTCGAGGTAGTCCGCGGCCACGTCGCCCTCACGCTCGAGCCGGGCCACCCCCTCCGACGACAGATTGTCGTCGTCCGCACGCGCCGGCTCCACCTCCTGCTCGCCGTCAGCAGTCCGGCCTTCGTCGCCGTCGTCCTCGACGAACGAGGTAGCGCGATCACCCACGAGCTTCTCCTTCAATCCCCGCGCCCACGATCGGGCGCCATCAACCAGGTTCGTTCGGTCCACCGGCTCACCGGTCAGGCCGACAGGCTCAACGGCTCTTACGTTTGCTCCGCGGCAGCCGCTGTGGCTGCACCCGCTTGACGGTGGGTGCCGGGGCCTCACTGCCGTCCGCGACGGTGGGCGTGGCACCGTTGGGCGTCTCCTTCGTACCGGGAATCAGAGCAGCGAGACCGCTACGCCCCTGCTTTCCACCCTTCCGCTTCTGGTACGCATCGAACGCCGGGCTTCCCGGAGCGGGGTTACGGCGGATCACCCAGAACTGCTGGCCCATCGTCCACACGTTGGTGGTGAACCAGTAGATGAGCACACCGATCGGGAAGTTGACGCCACCGACCGCGAAGACGACCGGGAGAACGTAGAGCAAGATCTTCTGCTGCTGCGCGAACTGACCCGTCAGCGCCTCCGGCGGCATGTTCTTGCGCATCAGCTGCCGCTG
>JBOHED010000556.1:0-3172 GCA_050700915.1 Actinopolymorphaceae bacterium
GGCTCGACGTCGACACGGCGTCGTACGACTACGCGCGCCGGACCCTCTCCGACGGGGCGCTCCCCGATCCGGCGCAGGTGCGGCCCGAGGAGTTCGTCAATGCGTTCGCCCAGGATTATCCGCAGCCCACGGGCGACGGGATCGGCGTACACACCGACGGGTTCCGGCTGCCGGCGTGGGCCGGGCCGAGGCGTTCCACCCGCGGCGACACCGGCGGCGACGTCGAGGTCGACGGCAGTGAGATCGTCGCCACGGACACCCGGCTGATGCGGGTGGGTCTGCAGACCCGGGCCGAACGGTACGGCCAGCGCGCGAACGCCAACCTCACGTTCGTCGTCGACGTATCCGGCTCGATGCGCGAACCCGGCCGGCTCGACCTCGTCCAGGACGCCCTGCACACGCTCATCGACCAGCTCCGTCCCTCCGACGCGGTGGCGATCGTGGCCTACTCGACGCGTGCCCGGGTCATCCGGGAGATGACACCGGTGTGGGAGAAGGCCGACCTGCACCTGGCCGTCAACGAGCTCGCACCGGAGGACAACACGAACCTGGAAGCCGGACTCGTCGAGGGATACCGCGTCGCGCGCGCCGGGTTCCGCGAGGGCGTCGCCAACCGGGTGATCCTGTTGTCCGACGGCCTGGCCAACACCGGGAACGTCACCCACGAAGGGATTCTGGCGCAGGTCCGCGAGAGTGCCGGCAAGGACATCGCGCTGCTCTGCGTCGGCGTCGGCCGGGAGTACGGCGACCAGTTGATGGAACAGCTCGCCGACCACGGCGACGGGTTCGCGGTCTACGTCTCGCAGGTCGAGCAGGCCCGCCGGCTCTTCGTCGACCGGCTGCCGGGCACCCTGTCCGTCCGTGCGCGGGACGCCAAGGCGCAGGTGGCGTTCAACCCGGAGACAGTCGCGGGCTACCGCCTCATCGGGTTCGAGAACCGCGCCGTCGCCGATGAGGACTTCCGCAACAACGCGGCTGACGGTGGCGAGGTCGGGCCGGGGCACAGCGTGACCGCGTTGTACGCCGTGAATCTGCAGCCCGGCGCCACCGGCGACGTCGCGACCGCCACCGCGCGCTGGCTGTCGCCTCGGACCGGACGCGCTTCCGAGGCACGATCGGTGGTGGACGTTACCGATCTGGACCTGCCGTACGCCGCTGCCCCGCCGCGCCTGCGGCTCGACTACGTGGCGGCGACGTTCGCGATGTGCCTGCAGGTCACCGGCTACGGAGTGGACGGTGGTTGGAGCGGCGGATCGGGTGGCGAGCTTCCGCCGGGCCACCCGCTGCCGGGACTCCCGGTCCCGGAACCGGTGTCGTGGCACCAGCTCTCCGCCGAGGCCGACATGCTAGCCGCCACGACCGAGGACCCCGACGCGGCAACCCTCGCCGGACTCATTCGCCGCGCGGGTGAGCTGATCTAGCGCTGGAGACCTCGCTGATCGGCGGGGGTGCCACGGGACGTGGTCGCGGCAGCGCCCCTCATCGGGTCCCGTGGAACAACCCGTCCGGAGCGCCGCCGCTGGTCGACAAGTCTGATGCCACCTCAGACGGGTCTGCAACACAGGCCTCGCCGGGAGTCCGGCGTTGCTCAGGCCAGATCCGGACGTACGCTCTGTAGCGGCAAGCGCTTCCCCTGTGCGAACAGTGACGATCTCGCCCGAACCGGGCGTACCAAAAGCGACATATCAAACCATGAAGAAAAATCGGGCTATATACGCCGACAAAACCTTCATGGTCATGGTCATGATCACCGGACGGCGGGCTACTTCGTCAGCGTCGTACCCGTCGAGCGGAGGGCCTCGCAGGCCTCGGCGACCCGCTTTGCCATCGACGCCTCGGCGGCCTTGCCGTAGGCGCGCGGGTCGTACGCCTTCTTGTCCCCGACCTCGCCGTCGACCTTGAGCACGCCGTCGTAGTTGCGGAACATGTGCTCGGCGACCGCCCGGGTGAAGGCGTACTGCGTGTCGGTGTCGATGTTCATCTTCACCACGCCGTAGTCGAGCGCGGACCGGATCTCCGACAGCAGCGAGCCGGACCCGCCGTGGAAGACCAGGGAGAACGGCTTCTCCTTGCCGTACTTCGCCCCCACCTCGTCCTGGATGTCCTTGAGGATCTCCGGGCGCAGCTTGACGTTGCCCGGCTTGTAGACACCGTGCACGTTGCCGAACGTCAGCGCGGTGATGTAGCGACCCTGCTCGCCGAGACCGAGCACCTCGGCGGTACGAAGGCCGTCGCCGGGCGTGGTGTAGAGCTTCTCGTCGATCGCGCCGACGATGCCGTCCTCCTCGCCACCGACGACGCCGACCTCGATCTCCAGGATGATCCTGGCCGCGGACGCCTTTGCCAACAGGTCTTTCGCGAGCTCGAGGTTCTCCTCCAGCGGCACGGCCGACCCGTCCCACATGTGCGACTGGAACAGCGGCTGCTCACCACGGGCGACCCGTTCCGCCGAGATCTCCAGCAGCGGGCGGACGAAGCCGTCGAGCTTGTTCTTCGGGCAGTGGTCGGTGTGCAAGGCGATGTTGACGGGGTAGTTCTTCGCGACCTCGCGGGCGTAGGCGGCAAAGGCCGCGGAGCCGGTCACCATGTCCTTGATCGTGGCGCCGGACAGGAACTCGGCACCGCCGGTCGAGACCTGCACGATCCCGTCGCTCTCGGCTTCGGCGAACCCACGAAGCGCGGCGTTCAGGGTCTGCGAGGAGGTCACGTTGATGGCCGGGTATGCGAACGCGCCTTCCTTGGCGCGGTCGAACATCTCGGCGTAGACCTCGGGGGTGGCGATAGGCATGGGCGCTCCCTTGGACGGCACTGCGGTGGTTCATCGGTCCTCGCGTCGCTCCAAGTATCCCCGACCGCTGCCGATCGCCGGCGGGCCGGGTCAGCGCGTGCGGAGCCAGGGGACCTGGCCGGCGTCGCTCGCCCGGGCGAGGTCGATGTGGACCTGGTAGCGATCACCGCGGTACCACGACGTGATCCGCTCGACCGGCCGCCCGCCCGCGGTCGACGTACGTTCCAGCACCAGCAGCGGCGATCCAGCCGCCACCCCCAGAATCCGCGCGGTCTGGGCGTCGGCGATCTCCGACCGCAGGGTCTGCTTGGCCGCGTCGATCACCACGCCGTAC
Source organism: Actinopolymorphaceae bacterium (assembly GCA_050700915.1). Classification (GTDB taxonomy): domain Bacteria; phylum Actinomycetota; class Actinomycetes; order Propionibacteriales; family Actinopolymorphaceae; genus Thermasporomyces. The sequence goes on from JBOHED010000556.1 coordinate 3,123, forward strand.
GAACGAGCCAGGATGCCATACAGCGACTCCGACAGGTCCCGGTCGAGCAG
>JBOHED010000557.1:0-3190 GCA_050700915.1 Actinopolymorphaceae bacterium
GGTGTGCTTCGTGCGGCGCGTCTGGTCGCGTCCTCTGCCTCGGCGGCGGTGTTCATGACTCCAAGTCCCCGATCGACGGTGTAGCCAAACTGTAACTATTCGCTGTCGGGCCACCGTGCGTCGCGGCGTGTCAGCTCGACTCCTGGGGGTTCCGGTAGGCCAACTGCTCCATTCCAGTGGTCGCGGTGAACTGGAGTCGATAACTGAGGACGGCGTCCTCGAGGACGTTCATGAGATCGGAATTGACGATCAGCGGGGTGAACGGCGTGGTCACGGTGCCGATCATCCAGACGTTCTCGTCGTGCGCCGCGAGGATCTGCTTACCCAGCTCGATCCTGGCCTGGTCGTCGATCTCGGTCACCATCTGATCGTAGAGCCGTTGCAGTGCGCGGAACTGCTCCGGCGGCTCCGTGCCATCCTTCCCACCGGTCTCGTACCACTGGCCGTACGCAGGCGCCCAGTACGTGAAGGCCGAAGTAGGTACGTACCACACCGGATCGACGTCCCAGAGGATGCCGGCCACGGTGTACCCGGGAATGTCGACGGCGTTACCGGTGACGCGTTCGGACCAGAGAGTCCGGTCGATCTTCTCGAACTCCGCCTTGATCCCGACCTTTCGCCAGTGCTGCTTGACGAGTTCGTACGCATCGGTGGCGGGGGCGGATCCGCCGTACTCGTAGGTGAACGTCGTGATGAGGAGTTCCAACGGCTCGCCGTCCGGGCGGAGCCGGAAGCCCTGCCCGTCCCGCTCGTCCAGGCCTACCTTGTCGAGCAGCGAGTTCGCCTTGGCCACGTCGTAGTCGACGAAGCGTCCACCGGTGCCCTCGACGTAGTAGTCGTCCTCAGGAACTCCGCACGGCTGCCGGGTGCCACCTGCTCCTCCGTACAGGATCTTGTTGATCTCGTCCCGATCGATCGCGTGGGACAGTCCGGCGCGGAAGTCGATGTCCTGCATCAGGTCGCGGAGCACATCGTCCTTGGTGCTCTGGTTCATGTACATCGCGATCCACGGTGCGTCACTGGCCCACCGCAGAACCCGGTAGCCGCCCTTCTCTGCCGAGTCGGCGAGCAGCGGAAGGTCCCCGATCGGAACGCTTTCGAACTGCAGGTCGATGTCGCCGCCGATCGCCCTGAGCGTGATGACCTCCGGCTCGAGCACTTCCTCGACGAGGCGGTCGACGTACGGGAGTTGGTTGCCGCTCGTGTCGACCTTCCAGTAGTACGGATTGCGTTCGGCTACCGCCCTTGTGGTGCCGCCCTTCGACGTGATGACCTTCCACGGTGCCATGACCGGGCGGTCGGTGTTGGTCGCAGGAGAGTTACGGTCGACGAAGTAGTCGACCCAGCCGTCGAATCCGGCGTCCTTCGCCTTCGCCTCCAGCGCGTCCTTCGACGCATGGTCAGGGTGGAACTGGCTGAGATAGTGCTTCGGCAGCAGCATCGCTCCCTGGAAGGCGCCGCGGAACGCGAGCTGCCGGAGCAGCAGGCCATGCGGGGCCGCGAAGCTGACGGTGAACGTGTGGTCGTCGACCTTCGCTATGGTGCCGGGCTTGCCGTTTACGGTGAGCCAGGTGGGAAATGCCGGCGTGAGCTCCTCGTTGGACAGCACCGCGTCGTAGTAGAACATGATGTCGTCGGCGGTGAAGGGTGTGCCGTCCGACCATCTGGCGCCCTTGCGCAGGTGGAAGGTGTAGACCTTGCCGCCCTCTGCCACGTCCCACGACTCCGCCAGCCCGGGTACGACCGTCGTCTTTCCCGGCTCCCACTCCACCAGGCCCTCACGCGACACGATCATGAACCGGGAAGACGGTGCGAGGGTGGTGGCCATCCGGATCGTCCCGCCGTAACGGCCGATCCCTTCCAGCGGCGTGACCACCGCCGGGGTTTCCGGCAACCGTTTGGCGACGGGCGGCAGCTTTCCCTGCTTGACGAGCGAGGCCAACATGGGCGCTTCCTCGCCGGCGGTGTCGCCGCCCTTCCCGGACTGGCCGTCGCGCCCGCCCGGATCGGTCGACAGCAGGTCACAACCGGACAACAGGGCGGTCCCCGCGAGGGTGCCGCTGGTCCACCTCAGCAGGTCACGGCGGTCCAGCTGCGGGGACCATCTGGGTGGCCTCATGCGATCAGCTCCTCTGTCACGGCGCCTTTGCCGATGTCGTTTGTCATTGTCGACTTCCGGTCCTGACCGAACCTCAGGTGTTCCTTCTAGCAGTCGGTACGAACGGCGTCAAGATCGCCGGGGCAAGCCGACCGGATTCGTACAGCCAAACCGTCAGTACAGTGGGTCGTCCGCGTTCACGAGCGTGGCCTGGAAAGGTGTGGCCTGGATGGGAGCGTCTCGTGTGGGAGAGCGAAGCTCGGCGCCTGAGGCTCGTACAGCTGCGCCTGGAGTGCATTCGGCTCGATGAGGCTGGGCGCCTGGTACGGGCGTCCGGCTCCGACCCGGACGAGATCTCGACCTGTTCGGTCGCCCGGTTCACCGACGGCTACGACATGCTGTTCAGCGCCGAGGCGGATGAGGTCGTGGTCGAACGCGCGACGGCGCTACCTCCGGAGCGCTACTTCGAGGACACGGCCGCCGTCGCTCGCCACGTGGCGGCTGGAAGGCGAGTGGCGATCACCCGTTGCAGTACGTACGCCTTCGCCGACTCGAGCAGCAGCGCGCCGGACGATTCGGTCGTACGCCGCGGACCGGAAGACTGTGCGGCCATGGTCGCCGGCCGGGAGGTCGCCTGGGCAAGCTCGTCGCGAAGCGACACCTGCGCCGCGGAGCTGTGGGCGCACACCGACCCCGAGTACCAGGGCCAGGGCTACGGACGACAGGTCGCCACCGCCTGGGCGGCGGAGGTGGTCGCGGCTGGGAAGGTCGCTTTCTACAGCCACCTCGACGACAACCTGCCCTCCCGTCGGTTGGCCGCCAGCCTCGGAGTCAGGCACCTCTTCGACCTGGCCAATGTGACGGTGGAGCAGTGACGTGGTGACGTACGCCGGCCCTTCTGGCCCTCGAGTACGCCTGGGCCTCGAGTACGCCTGGGCTCCGACCTGAGCGGGTCGGCATCGGTCACCGGTGTCGGCGTCGTTGTGGTCGGCCCTCGGCGGCGTCGAGGGCCGGTGTGAGAGTTCCCATGGCTTTGCGGAGCAGGTCGGGTAGCGAGCCGGACACCACGACAAGGCCGCCGGTGGAGACGGA
>JBOHED010000558.1:0-4225 GCA_050700915.1 Actinopolymorphaceae bacterium
GGACTCGAGCTGGGCGAGCGTGGAACTGCTGGGGATCTGCGGTCCCATCCCGGGGAGAGTCAGGAGGTACGCAAGAGCCAGCTGGTTCACCTCGACGTCCCAGGACTCGGCCAGCTTCACCAGCTTGCGTACCGATGCCACGCGTTCCGGTGTCGCGACCGCGGCAAGCTTGCCCTCGTCGTGCAGCCGGTCGCCGGCGCCCGCCCTGGCGGGGTCGAGGTAGCGGTTGGTCAGCAGGCCGCCGGCGAGGGGGCTGTACGGGATGTAGGCCACACCGTTCGCCGCGCAGAGGTCGAGCACGCCGCTGTGCGGCTCCGTCTCGCGGCCCAGCGGGTCGTACTGGTTCTGTACGGCGACCGGGCGGCACCGCCGCGACAGACCCGACGCCACCTCGAGGTACCTCGCGAGCTGGTCGCGGCTGAAGTTCGACACGGCGAAATATCTCACGAGGCCCTGGCGGACGAGGTCCTCGACGGTCTCCAGACTCTCCTCGGCCGGCACGGTGTCGTCGGGGCGGTGGAAGTAGAGCACGTCCACGTAGTCCAGCTGCAGCCGCGCGAGCGACGCGTGCAGGGCGTCGGTGATGTTGGTGCGGGAGAGCCCGCTGTGGTTGGGCGTCGCGCCGTCCATGCCGCCGTGGATCTTGGTCGCGAGAACGACGTTGCGGCGCTGGTCGGGGTTGGCGCGGAACCACCGGCCGATCAGGCGTTCGGAGTTGCCGGACCCCGCGTTGTAGCGGTTGGCGGTGTCCCAGAAGGTGACGCCGACCTCGATCGCGCGGTCGAAGAGGGGGAACGCTGCGCGTTCGTCGACCCGGGCGCCGTCGCCGGTATCCGGGTAGCCGAACTTCCAGGTGCCGAGTCCGATCACCGACGCCCGCAGGCCGGAGGCGCCGACGAGGCGGTACGGCATGCCGTGGAACTCCTCGGCCATGAACGGGACGTCGTAGAGATCCGGGCGGGCAGTCAGGTGGTCCATGCGGTCCCCTCGGCAGGCGTGGCGCAGGTACGCCGACGATGATGCCGCAGCCCGACGTCAATCCGGAAGGCGCTTTCCCACACCGGTCGCCCCTCGGCGCGGCGGGCGTCGGGTACACGGCGCCTGGCAGGCATGGTGAACGCCTGGCAGCGGGCTCACCCGCACCGGCTGGCCCGTGCGTACGGTCGCGAACGCCACCAACCCGCCCACCCCACACAGCACGGCACTGATCAGCATGGCGCGGCCGAAGCCGGGGCCCAGCGGGCTGTCGGTCCCCGCGCTGATGCCCGCCACCGGCGGAAGGACCGCGACCGCGAGCAGACCGGCGGTCCGGGCCACCGCGTTGTTGACGCCGGAGGCGGCACCGGCCCGCTCGTCCGAGACACCTGCCAGCACCGTCGAGGTCAGCGGCGCGACCGTGATCGCCAGGCCGAGGCCGAACACGACGACCGCGGGGAGGACGTGGGTCCAGTACGACGTGCCCGTGCCCGGCACTATCCGCGCCATCAGCGCCAGCCCGGCTCCGGTCACGATCGGCCCTAGCGTCATCGGCACCCTCGGCCCGACGCGTTGGGCGAGCGCACCCATCCGCGAGGACAGCAGGAGCATGAGCACCGTGATCGGGAGCGTGGCGACACCGGCCGCTAGTGCGGTGAATCCGAGCGACTGTTGGAGCTGGAGAGCGAGCAGGAAGAGCGCGCCACTGAGTGCGGCGTAGACCGCGAAGGTGGTGAGGTTGGCTCCGGTGAACTGCGACGAGCGGAAGATGTCGAGCCTCAACAGCGGATCGCGCTGCCGGTTCTCCACCAGCGGGAACGCGATCAGGCCCACGATGCCGAGCGTCGCCGCCACGACACTGACCGGATCCCAGCCGTGGGCCGGGACCTCGATGAAGGCGTACGTCACGCCACCGAGCCCCAGCGTGATGCAGCCGGCTCCGAGAACGTCGAGCCGGCGCGGAGCAGCGGGATCCCGGCTCTCCGGAACGTGACGCAGCGTGACCCAGAGTGCAGCAGCCGTGAACGGCAGGCTCAGGAGGAAGACCCACCGCCAGGAGGCGGCATCGACCAGCCATCCCCCGACGAAGGGTCCGACCGCCGACGAGACACCGGTCAGACCGGCCCACAGGCCGACCGCGGCTCCACGGTCCTCGCTCCGGATGCTGGCATCGATGAGAGAGAGACTCCCCGGGACCAGGAGCGCGCCGCCGACTCCTTGGACCAGCCGCGCGACCACCAGAATCGGTCCGGTCGGTGCGAGTCCGCAGGCCAGCGAGGCGACCGTGAACGCCACAAGGCCCAGCGTGAACATCTTCCGCCGGCCGTAACGATCGCCCAGGACACCACCGAGGAGGAGCAGCGCGCTGAGCGTCAGGAGATAGCCGTCGACGACCCACTGCTGGACGACCAGACCGCCGCCCAGCTCCCGGCTGATCGCCGGAAGAGCGATCGTGACCACGGTGCTGTCGAGGAACGCGATACCCGAGCCCAGCACGGTGCCGACGATCACCCACCGTCCGCGAGTGGAGTCGAGCGGCAACGACAGCCGTGCGGCAGGGGCGTTCGGTCCCTGTGGTGGCTGGTTCATCGGCGTCCCCCGGGATCGTTCGTGGCCCTACCATCGTGCGGGATCGGCGGCGGGGAAAGCGGGAGGACGGGCCGGAGCGAGTGGCCGAGTCCTGGTCCGGGTACACTTCCACCCGACGGCCTCCGCCGTCTCTCCTGCGGGCGAGCCGCCCGCGTGGTCGCTTTCCGAGTGTTCCGTTCGATCCGGTGCCTCAGTCGCCGGATGTCGTGCGAGCCTTCGACCGGAAGTCGCGGCCGCTTGTCCAACACGACGGAGCATTCCTTCTTCATGCCTCAGCGCCCGACCACGTCCTCTTCCCGTGCCCGCACTGACTCCTCCCGTTCCGACCGGAACCCGCGTAACGACCGTACGAAGTCAGGGAGCTACTCCGGGTCCCGTCGTACGCATCGCGACCAGGGTGGCGACCGCAGCGGCGGGCGCTACCACGACCGTGGCCGGTTCGGCCGACGCCAGTCCGAACGTCCGGCGACCCAGCAACGACAGGGCGACGCCGAACGCGCCCGCGAGCGGGAGCTGGACGCCGCTCTCGACACCGCGGCCCAGATCGAGCCGGCCGAGCTGCCGGAGAGCTTCGCCGACACCGACCTGCCCGAGCGACTGGCTGAGGCGTTGAGTCGGCGTGGCATCGACAAACCGTTCCCGATCCAGGCTAGGACGCTGCCCGACGCGCTGGCCGGACGCGACGTACTCGGCCGGGCTCAGACCGGCTCGGGTAAGACACTGGCGTTCGGACTGCCGATGCTCGCGGCCCTCGCCGGATCGGTGCGGGACCGTACGCCCGGCAACCCGCGCGGACTCGTCCTCGTCCCCACCCGTGAGCTGGCCCAGCAGGTCGCCGACGCGCTCTCGCCGCTGGCCCGGCGGCTCGGGATCGAGCTGACCACGATCTACGGCGGTGCCTCGATGCGCCGTCAGGTGTTCGCCCTGCGCGACGGCGTCGACATCGTGGTCGCCACGCCCGGACGGCTCATCGACCTGATCGAGCAGGGCGAGTGCCGCCTCAGCGACGTCAGGATCAGTGTCCTGGACGAGGCCGACTACATGGCCGACCTCGGGTTCCTTCCCGCAGTCACCCGCATCCTCGACCTGACCCCGGCGGGCGGGCAGCGGATGCTGTTCTCGGCGACCCTCGACCGCGGAGTGAGCCGGCTCGTCGGCCGCTACCTCGAGGAACCCGCGTTCCATGCCGTGGCGCCCGCGGCCGCGCCGATCGAGTCGGTGGAGCACCGCGTCTTCACCCTCCGCCCGGAGGACAAGGTGGCTGTCGCCGCCGAGATCGCTTCCAGGCCTGGGCGTTCGCTGTTTTTCGTACGCACCAAGCACGGAGCCGACCGGCTGGTCCGCCAGCTCCGCCAGGCGGGTGTCGAGTCCGTCGCCATCCACGGCAACCTCAAGCAGGGCGCCCGGCGGAAGGCTCTTGCCGGGTTCGCGGCGGGTACGCCGAGGGTGCTCATCGCCACCGACGTCGCCGCGCGCGGCATCCACGTCGACGACGTGGACCTCGTGGTGCACTTCGACCCCTCGGCGGACCACAAGGACTACCTCCACCGCTCGGGACGCACCGGCCGGGCCGGCGCGTCCGGCACGGTGGTGGCGCTGGTCGGCGACAGCGACCGCAAGGCCGCCCGGGCCCTGCTGCGCGACCTGGGCCGCACCGAGC
>JBOHED010000559.1:0-6158 GCA_050700915.1 Actinopolymorphaceae bacterium
TAGCGACCATCGCCCGCACCGATCAGCACACCGTCGAGGACGAAGACGATGCCGGCGAGTGGTTCGAAGATCGCGAAGACGAGGATCACGTCGGCGAGCAGGGCCTGCACCTGCGGGTCGGCGGTGAAGAGGGGGATGTAGAGCGGTCGGGCCAGCACCAGGACGAGCCCGAAGACCAGGCCGGCCGCGACGCCCCACTCGATCATCCGCCGGGTCGCGGCCCGGGTGCCGGCGACGTCGGAGCCGCCGAGGTAACGGCCGACGATGGCCTGGCCAGCGATCGCGAGCGCGTCGAGTGCGAGTGCGAGCGTTGTCCACAGGGTGAAGGCGACCTGGTGGGCGGCGAGCGCGGTGTCCCCGACCTCCGTCGCGACGTACGTCGTCACCAGGATGGCGGCCCGCAGCGTGAGGGTGCGGACCAGGAGCGGGACCCCGCCATGCGCGGAGGCGCGGATCCCGCCCAGGTGGGGACGCAGGGAGACGCCGTGCCGGCGGGCGCCCCGGACGACGACCACCACGAGCGCCACGGCGCCACCGGTCTGCGCGACCACGGTGCCCCAGGCCGATCCGCCGATCCCCCAGCCGAAGCCGTAGACGAAGAGCACGTTGAGGACGACGTTGGCGCCGTACGCGGCGCCGGCTATCCACAGCGGCGTCCGGGTGTCCTGGAGACCGCGGAGGACGCCGGTGCCGGCGAATGTCAGGAGCAACGCCGGCATGCCGAGAACGCCGATCTGGAGATAGGTGACGGCGTACTCCCGCACGATCGGTGACGGGTCGAACGCCCCCACCGCGGCCGGCGCGGCGACCACACCCACCAGCGCGAGGACGACACCGAGACCGAGCGCGAGCCAGAGCCCGTCGATGCCGTCGGCGATCGCCGCCCGCCGGTCGCCTGCGCCGAGCTGCCGCGCGACCGTCGCCGTGGTGGCGTACGCCAGGAAGATGAACAGCGTCGCCAGCGTCTGGAGGACGGTGCCGGCCAGCCCGAGCGCCGCAAGCTGCGGGGTGCCCAGGTGACCGACGATGGCGGAGTCGGCGAGGAGGTAGAGCGGTTCGGCGACGAGGGCGCCGAAGGCGGGGATGGCGAGCCGGAGGATCTCGGCGTCGTGCGGGTTCCGCAGCGCGGGCCGGAGGCGTGATGACACAGGCGGGTGACTCCTCGAACGGGGACTGGACTCCTCGGAGAGGCTGGGGCTCCTCGGACGGGCGTGGCGCGAAAATTGCCCACCACATAGTTTCTATCCACAGCGTGGGGACGTCGAATGCGCAGGCTGCCCGGCTGATCGTCTCCGGGTCCGGTCGGCGTCCACAGGGTGGTCCCCAGGCTGTGCACAGCGAATCTCCAGGTTCTGCACCGTTCCCCGCTCGTCGTCCACAGCCGCTGTGGATGACGAGCTTCGTGTCCGCGGGCGGTCGGGCGTAATGTCGTGCTCCACGTCGCACAGCGGCGTTCGCCCTGCTCACACCCCCGATCGAGCTCCACCGGTAGTTGTCGGTGCCTTGCGATAGGACAGACCTCGCACGCCGGTGGAAGCTGGTCGCCCACCACGTCGGGGGCGTGACAGGGTCGCGAGGTCCGCTACGTGTGGTGTTCGTCGGTGCAAACCGAGCCTGGGGGAAGGACTACGCCTGCTGTGAGCGTGAGTGAGCTACCTGGACCGCGATCGGCCGCGCCCGGTGGCACGCCGGACCGCATCCCACCGCAGGATGTCACCGCGGAGCAGTGTGTCCTCGGCAGCATGCTCCTGTCGAAGGACGCGATCGCCGACGTGATCGAGGCGGTCCGAGGCACGGACTTCTACAAACCGGCGCACGAGACGGTGTACGAAGCGGTCCTCGATCTCTACGGCCGTGGCGAACCGGCCGACGCGGTGACGATCTCGGCGGAGCTTCAGCGCAGCGGCGAACTCGGCCGGATCGGCGGGGCGCCCTACCTCCACACCCTGATCGCCTCCGTACCGTCGGCCGCCAACGCCGGCTACTACGCCGCGATCGTGCGGGAGAAGGCGATCCTGCGTCGGCTGGTAGAGGCCGGCACCAAGGTCACCCAGCTCGGCTATGCCGGCGATGGTGACGTCGACGACGTGGTCGACCGCGCCCAGGCCGAGGTCTACGGCGTCACCGACAAACGCGGCAGCGAGGACTACCGCCCGCTCAGCGAGATCATGGAGGCCACCCTCGACGAGATCGAGGCGATCGGGTCCCGCGGCGGGCAGATGATCGGGGTGCCGACCGGCTTCGCCGACATGGACAGCCTCACCAACGGCCTCCACCCCGGCCAGCTCGTGGTCATAGCTGCAAGACCTGGCGTGGGCAAGGCCCTCGCGTTGGACACGCCACTCCCCACGCCGTTCGGTTGGACCGCGATGGGTCAGGTCGCCGTAGGTGACCAGTTGATGGGGGCGAACGGTGCACCCACCACGGTGGTGGCGGTGACCGACGTCATGGTCGGACGACCGTGCTATGAAGTCGAGTTCTCCGACGGCACCGTGATCGTGGCTGACGCGCAGCACCTCTGGAGGACCACGACACGGGCGAGCCGCCGTCAGGCCGCTGAAACCAAGAGAACGTGGTACTGGTCGAGTTCGTCGCTGGCGCGAGTCCGGTCTGCCCTCGCCGTGGCGGAGGCGGCGACGGACGATCAGATTTCCCCTCGTGAAGCAGTGGGCCTGGTCGGCGCCGAGTTCCCACACGTTCTGCACACTGTCGGCAAGGGCGTCGGGCGGAAGGCAAAAACCCTGCGGCCGGCCGTTGGTTCGTCGGGCCGCTATCTACGGCCGACCCTGGTCTACTCCCGGCAGGAACTACTGGGTTCTCTCTACGAGAGGATCGTCCTGCCCAAGAATGCCGCCACGACGGTAGTCCACGGTCACGTCCTCACCACAGAGAACGTTGCCGCATCGCTTCGCTGTGCCGACGGCAGAGTGAACCACGCCGTGGAGAATGCCGCTCCATTGGCAACACCTGAGCGACAACTCCCGCTCCCTCCGTACATGGTCGGTGCCTGGCTGGGTGATGGTTCGTCGTACAACTCACAGTTCACCACCGCTGATCCTGAAATCGTTATCCACCTCGAGACGGAAGGTTTGCGGGTCAGCAGGAATGGCCCTCGCCTTTACACGATCAGGCTCCCAGAATCGGCAGCCACGGCCGATCGCGCCTGCATCATCTGTGGTGAACTCTTCCGACCAAAGAGCATCCAGACGCTGACCTGTAGCTGGGAATGCTCAGCACGTTCTCGGAAGATGACATCGCGTAAGCCCGTGACCTGTCCTGACTGTGGCGGACCCCTGTGGGGGATGATTCGGTGCCGTTCCTGCAACGCTCACCACGGGTCGGTCAAGGCCATCCTGCGTAGGCTCGGACTGCTCCGTAACAAGCACATTCCTGTTGAATACCTGCGCGCATCGGAGGCGCAGCGTCGCGCTCTGCTTGCCGGACTCCTCGACACCGACGGAACAGTGACTGCGGGCGGGGCGGTGCAGTTCAGCGTCGTCAACGAACGATTGGCGCTCGACACGTACGAGTTGATCGTCAGTCTCGGCTATCGATGCGCGATGACGAGCAAGCGGGTCAAGGGTCGCTCCGAAAGCACCTCGACCGCATACATCCTTACCTTCAGCTCGTACGAAGACGTGTTCCGGCTGGAACGCAAACGCATTGTCCACCAGACGCGCCGGGCGACGAACAATTCCCGATCGGGATCCCGATACATCATTGCCGTACGGCAGGTGCCGAGTGTCCCAGTGCGCTGCGTCCAGGTGGACTCCGATGATCACATGTTTCTCGCCAGCCGGGCGATGATTCCTACCCACAACTCGATCCTCGCGCTCAATCTTGCGCGGTCGGCGTCGATTCAGAACGATCTCGCGTCGGTGATCTTCTCGCTGGAGATGAGCCGGACCGAGATCACCATGCGGCTGCTGTCGGCCGAGGCGCGGGTTCCCCTGCAGCACATGCGGCAGGGCTCGATGAGCGACGACGACTGGGCGCGGCTCGCCCGCAAGATGGGCGAGGTCTCCGGAGCACCGTTGTTCATCGACGACTCGCCGAACATGACGCTGATGGAGATCCGCGCCAAGTGCCGGCGGCTACGGCAGCGACACGATCTGAAGCTTGTCATCATCGACTACCTGCAGCTGATGACGTCGGGCAAACGGGTGGAGAGCCGCCAGGTCGAGGTGTCGGAGTTCTCCCGTAACCTCAAGCTGCTCGCGAAGGAGCTCGAGGTCCCGGTCGTCGCCGTCGCCCAGCTCAACCGTGGTCCGGAGCAGCGCACCGACAAGCGCCCGATGCTCTCCGACCTTCGCGAGAGCGGTAGTATTGAGCAAGATGCCGACATGGTGATTCTTCTGCACCGTGAGGATGCGTACGAAAGAGAATCGTCGCGGCCGGGTGAGGCGGACTTTATCGTGGCCAAGCACCGTAATGGTCCGACGGCCAACCTCACCGTTGCCTTCCAGGGTCACTATCAGCGTTTCGTCGACATGGCCCAGGGATAAAGCTGGCGGATTCCGCGGGCGTCACTTCTCCTCGAGAACGGAGAGGACGTTGCCGGCCGGGTCCTTGAACCACGCGATGTCCGGTCCGTGCCCGCGCATGACGCCCTTCTCGTCGGTCTTGATTTTCTCGTACCGTTCGAACTCGACGCCACGCCTGCTGAGTTCGTCGACAGCGACATCGATGTCGGTGACCGGGAAGTTGAGGATGGTGAACGTCGCCGGCGTGTGGTCGCGTTTCGGATAGACGAAGATCTCGGTACCACCCGCGATGTGCAGCGTGAGCATCCCGCGATCTTCGGACACGTCCAACCCGAGCGTGTCACCGTAGAACCTCTTCGCGGACGGGATGTCGTTGACCGCGAAGCCGCTGAATGCTCTGGCGTCCTTGAACATCGTGGTCCCCCTTCATGCAGTGAACACGGCAATCGCGCACCGACGTGGACGAGTGCCCCGACAGCGATCCCGCTTTCCACGCTACCGCCGGGAGAGAATCACGCTCTTCACACACGCCGCAGAGGTCGACAAGCCGGGCGGCGCTGCCGCGCTCAGACCCGGAAGGCGTCGGCCGTGGGGGAAGTGTCGCCTGACTCGCGGCGTGGTTGGGCGTTGCGGAGCCGGATGCCGCTGTAGCTCAGCGTGCTGGCGGCCACCTCGTCCCAGAAGGCCCAGAGGTTGTCGAGCAGCCGCAGCTGGATCCCGGCCGTCCGGTGGAGGGACAGCAGATCGCGCACCGGCTCCGGCGGGCCGAGTGGTTCGACCGGTTCCGTGGCGACCACCGCGTGTGGCTCCGGGGCACCGATCGGGCGGAAAGGGGCGGCCGGCAGCCGGTACGCGTACAACGCGACGGTCTGGATCCGCTCGAGCCAGTCGTACTCGATCGCGTGCACCCTGGTCCCGCACCCAGCCCTGACGATCCGGTCGCGGTCCGCAGCCGTCGTGGCCGGGCCGGCCCACGCCATCGCCCGCGGGCACTCGCGGGGGAACCAGTAGTCCTGCGCGCGCCCCGCGTCGACCGCCCAGACGTACGCGTCCGTCTGAGTGGAGGTGGGTGCGACGTGCGGGACGAACCTCGTGATCGTCGGATCTTCGGAAAAGTGCAGCACTTCGCCACGCCTCGGTCGCATTCCGATGTTCTATCGTCGAACGACCTCTGCCGGCCAGGCCAATTCCGCTGACGAAGGGTGGTGTCGAGGTGACGAGGTGGGACGAGGACCGGATTCTTGCCGAGTCGGCGAAGTGGCAATGGATCCCGCCGGACGCGACCGAGGTGGAGACCGAGCAGATCCACCTGTACGTCAACGGTGGCGCCGCGACCATGATCCGCGCCGACCCGGACCCTGGTGATGCTGACGCTGATCCGGGGCGCGGGTCCATGGGTCCGGGCGTGAACTCAGACGTCGACGGTGGGACGTATGCCCACGACGCCACCCGTCGACTGATCATGAAGGTCGCCGACCTGGCCCGCCGGCACGGCGCCGACCGGGTGCTGTGGGGCATCGGACCGCACCCGCGTCCAGCGAACCTGCACGAGGTCCTTCGCGCGCTCGGCGGTGAGGTGACGCTGACGTTGGACGTGTGTGCGTACGACCTCAGCATCGGTGTGCCGGACATCCCCGTCCCCGAAACGGTGACGGCGGGTCCGGTCACCACCCG
>JBOHED010000560.1:0-4630 GCA_050700915.1 Actinopolymorphaceae bacterium
TTGTAGAGGTGGTCACCGCGCCTGTGTACGTAAGGAATCCGCTCGTCGGAGTCGAGTACCTCGCGGGCCTCACCGCGTACCTGCTCGAACCGCTCACCCCGGGCGAGGACGGACAGGGTTTCGTCGTTGCGTTCGCGTACCCAGGAGAGCGCGGGCTCGCCGGAGACCTCCTCGAGCCAGAGGTACGGATCGTCGCCGTTGCCCGGGTCCGCCGGCGCCGCGGCCGCCGATGTGTCGTCGGCGGGTGTCGTGCCGACCGGTGTGGTCTCGTCCATGCCCGCCATTGTGACGCACCCGTGCGAGGGGAGCGGCGCCCGCTCACCTGCCCCAAAGGGCGCTGACCCGCGGGCTCCCGGTCAGGTGACGCGGCGCGCGGCCAGCAGTTCGGCGATCTGGACCGCGTTGAGCGCCGCGCCCTTGCGGAGGTTGTCGCCCGACACGAACAACGCCAGACCGTGTGCGACACCGGGATCCCGGCGTATCCGCCCGACATAGGACGGGTCTCTGCCGGCTGCCAGCAGTGGCGTCGGCAGGTCGGTCACCTCGACACCGGGCGCGTCGGTGAGTAGCTCGACGGCGCGCTCCGGCGAAAGGTCGCGGTCGAACTCGGCGTTGATCGACAGCGAGTGCCCGGTGAAGACAGGGACGCGTACGCAGGTGCCCGACACGGCAAGGTCGGGAAGCTCGAGGATCTTGCGGCTCTCGGTCCGGAGCTTCTGCTCCTCGACGGTCTCGAGGGTGCCGTCATCGACCAGCGCGCCGGCCAGTGGGTGCACGTTGTACGCCACGGTGGTCGGGAACACGCTCGGCTCGGGGAACTCCACGGCGTTGCCGTCGAGGGCGAGCGCTGCCGCCGAGTCCCCGGCCTTGGCAAGCTGCTGGTCCAGCTCACGGACACCGGCGCCACCGGAGCCCGAGACGGCCTGGTAGGTGCTGATCACGAGCCGCCGCAGGCCGGCCTCGCGGTGCAGGGGTGCGAGGACCGGCATCGCGGCCATCGTCGTGCAGTTCGGGTTGGCGACGATCCCCTTCGGGATCGAGTCGAGGGCGTGCGGATTGACCTCGGACACGACGAGAGGTACGCCGGGATCCATCCGCCAGGCGGAGGAGTTGTCGATGACGACGGCACCGGCCGCTGCGATCTTGGGGGCAACGAGGCGGGAAGTGCCCGCCCCCGCGGAGAAGAGGGCAAGGTCGAGCCCGGCGAAGTCGGCCGTTTCCGCGTCTTCGACCGGTATGTCCGCCTCGCCCCATGGGAGGGTCCGACCGACTGACCTCGCCGATGCGAAGAACCTGACCCCTTCGGCCGGAAACGCCCGGTCCTCGAGCAACGTCCGCATGACCGCGCCGACCTGACCGGTGGCGCCGACTACTCCGATCCGCATGGCCCTCAGGCTACGAGACCTCGCCCGCGTGGGGCGACCTGATTCCGCGCGACGGCAGGCCCGAGAGAGCGGCGCACGCGGACGCCTGTCCAACGGTCCCGCTTTGGATGAGGGGTCCCCTCTGGGGAAGGCGTACTGGATGAGGGCGCCCCTCACGCGAACCTATTGGCGCAGGGGACCCCTCACGCAACGCCCAATCGGCGCAGCGGACCCCTCACGCAACGCCGAACTGGCGCAGGGGACCCCTCATCGGTCGCGGACGGCGTACGCAAGCAACCCCGCCACGAGGATCGCCAGCAGGACACCCGATGCGGGAACCACCACCGTCGAGACGTCGCCCACCCGCGCCCCCAGCGGCACCGCTACACCCGCGACCACCGCCGTCGCGCCGAGGACGGCACCGGTGCGTACCAGCCAGCGGCGTACGGCACCCGGGAGGAACCGGACGTTCAGCGGCACAGCCGCGGCGAACCCGCTCGCGCTGTGGTGCACGTAGAGCGCCACGGCCAGACCGAGCACCGGCAGATACGCCACCCGAGCACCCGACACCGCGGTCCCCACCACCCACCCGCCCACCACCAGAAGTTCCAAAGCCAGCACCGGCCACCGCCACGGCACCAGCGCGGGCACCACCGGCACGGCGACGACCACGACGACGACCAGCGCGGGCACGAGGTCGTACGCCGGACCCGGCATCGCGACCAGCAGCGCCCCAGCACCGGCCGCGAACACCAGCAGCCGCAGCGCCAACCCGCCAAGGGTCAACCGACGGACGGCACCGATTCCCACCGCCACCGAGGCACGGGCCCGCCCAAGCATGCTCATCGTGGGGCCGCCGCGATCCGCGACACGTCCCGCAGGACCTGGTCGAGGCTGCCGGCACCCGCCCATGCCACCGTCGGGACGCCGTGTTCGAGCAGCTGGGCGAGGGTGTTCTGGCGTTCGAGTCGCCACACCCGGAACGCGGCGTCGGACCACGGCCCGGTCCTGCCCGTGGTCGGTCGTGCATACGCCGGAAGGGTGTCGACCGCGACCACCGACCGCCCGCTCCGTGCCAGCCGGGCAACGGTCGCCACACTGCGCCGGTCCAGGAACGGGGTGAGCACGATGAGCAGCGCGGCGGTCGGGAGTACGTGGCGGCGGAAGATTCCCTCGGTCGGGTCGTGCGGCCCTTCGCCGGACTGGACGCCGAGCAGCCACTCGAGCGCCATCAGGTAGTGCCGGCGCCCGGTGCCGGCCCGCAACGCGCGGTTGCGTCCGCCGTACTCCAGGAACCGGACTCGGTCGCCGCGACCGACGTAGTGCTGGGCGATCCCGGCCGCGGCGCGGACGGTGGTGTCGATCACGCTGGCGGTGCCGTCCGCGCCACCGGACGTACCTGCCTCATGCAGGACGTCGAGCACCAGCACGAGTTCGGCGTCGCGGTCGGAGAGTGTCTGGGCGACGTGGAGTTCGCGGGCACGCAGCGAGGCCCGCCAGTCGATCCGGCGCAACCGGTCGCCTGGTGCGAAGCGGCGGATGCCGGACAGTTCGCCACCGTCGCCGTACCGCCGGGAGCGATGGGCGCCCACCAGACCGGCGGCGTTGGGCATCGCGTCGTCGGCTTCGAACGGATCGGTCCGCGGAAACGCCTTCAACGCAAGCGCTGGCGAGGTCACCGACCGGCTCACCAGCAGACCGTCACCGCTCAGCGCCTGGACCTGGACCGGTGCGAACGTGTGCCGTCCCCACCGCGCGACCTCCCCCCGCACGCTGACCTTGGCGCGTCGCTCACCGCCGACGGTCACCGCGAGCGGCCGGCCGGCGTCGTGGTCGTCGAGCCAGACCGCCGGCTCGCGCCGGATGACCACCAGGTCGTACGCCGACTCGTCGTCGTTGCCGATCGTGATGTCGACACCGAGGTCGTGGCCCTCGACGAGGTGCCCCTGCGCGGTCGAGAGCGCCGGTTGTGGCGGCTGTCGCGGGCGGTACCGGAGGGCCAGCACGGTACCGAGCCCGAACGGGACCGCGAGGACGGCAAGGTCGGCCCGGCCGGTGACGACCGCTGCCACCAGCAGGACCAGAGCCAGGACGACCGCGCGGCGGAGCGCGGGCGTCGGCGTCCAGTCGGACGTACCGTCGGTCGCGGCCATCGCCCTACGCCGAGCCTCTGGACCCGGCCGACGCGCCCTCCTGCGCCGCATCCGACGTGCTCGCGGTATCCGTCGCGACGTCGGCCGAGTAGGTCGGGAGCGCCCCACTCGCCGGCGCGGCCACCGCGGCGACCGCATCCTGCACGATACGTTCGGGTTCGATCCGCTGCAGCCACATCTCCGGGCGCAGCGTGATGCGGTGCGCCAGGGCCGGCGCGGCGAGTTCCTTGATGTCCTCCGGTACGACGTACGACCGACCCTCGAGCACGGCCTTCGCCCTGGCCAGCAGCAACACGGCGAGCGACCCACGCGGCGACGCACCGACCAGCACCCGCTCGTCGCCGCGAGTTGCCCGCACGATCTCGATCAGGTAGCGGCTCAGGGAGTCCTCGACCACGACGTCCTCCAGCGCCGCCTGCATCGCGAGCAGCGTGGAGCCGTCGACAACCGGAGCGACGACCGACTCCTCGCGCCGGCGGGCCATCCGGCGGCGCAGTACGTCGAACTCCTCGCCCGCGTCGGGATAACCGAACGACACCCGCAGCAGGAACCTGTCCAGCTGTGCCTCCGGCAGCGGATAGGTCCCTTCGTACTCGATCGGGTTGGCGGTCGCCAACACATGGAACGGCGACGGCAACGGATGGGTGGCACCCTCGACCGACACCTGCTTCTCCTGCATCGCCTCGAGCAGCGCCGCCTGCGTCTTGGGCGGTGTGCGGTTGATCTCGTCGGCGAGCAGCAGGTTGGTGAAGACCGGCCCTTCGCGGAAGGTGAAGTCGTGGCTGCGTTGGTCGTAGAGCAGCGAACCGGTCACGTCGGCGGGCAACAGGTCCGGCGTGAACTGGATCCGCCGGAACTCCACACCCAGCGCCTGCGCGAGCGAACGCGCGGTCAGCGTCTTGCCGAGCCCGGGAAGGTCCTCCAGCAGGATGTGACCACCGGCCAGGATGCCACCGAGGACGAGCGCCAACGCGTCGCGCTTGCCGACCATCACCTCGCCCACCGCGTCGAGGACCTGGTGACACTTCTGGCTGACCTCGGGAATCGTCAGTGCTGTCGCAGCCACACGTCCTCCATCTCCTTCACGATGAGCGTCAGCTCGGCGGGCGACGG
>JBOHED010000561.1:0-3438 GCA_050700915.1 Actinopolymorphaceae bacterium
ACGAGCACGGGAGTCATCAGGGCCCCGCCACCCATGCCTGTCAGGCCGACGACGAACCCGATCACGAGTCCGGCGGCGGTCAGACCGAAATCCATGGTCCAGGCACTCCTCGCGGTCGACGTCGGAATCAGCCCGCCCCCGCCAGATGGACGCTCCTCGCGACACCACCCGGGGCCTACTGCCCCTCAGACCGAAGACACCCTCTCATACCGGCCCGGTCGGTCTTCCACCTTCGTCTCCCGCGGACCTACACCCACTCCAGCCCGCACACCGAACCTCTACCCGCTGTCAGGACCCTCATGGTCGGCGCCGTCGAGCGCGGGTACCACGGTCTCCCGCAGGAACTCCATGCTCCGGCGTACGTCCGCTTCCGGACCCCCGTCTCCCTGCTCGGGAGGGTCCGGCAACGCCGCGTCCTGCTCCAGCACGTACCACCCGGTGAAGCCGGCGCGCTCCAGTCCCACCACCGCACCCACGATGTCAAGATCACCTTGCCCGAGGGGCGCGAACAGTCCGGTGCGTACGCCATCGAGGAAGCTCACGGTGCCCTCGGCGACCGCCTTGGCGGTGCCCAGCCGGACGTCCTTCAGGTGGACATGGGTGATCCGCGCCGCCGCGCCCGCGACCAGCTCCATCGGGTCCATGCCGCCGATGGCCAGATGGCCGGTGTCGAGGCAGATGCCCACGTCGCTGTCCCTGAGCAGCCGGAGTACCGCATCGCGGGATTCGATCGCCGTCCCCACATGAGGATGCAGGCAGGTACGCAGACCGAGCGCGGACGCCTCAGCCCGGACCCGGTCGAGATTGTGCAGCAGACGTGCCCACTCGGCGTCGTCGAGCCTCACCTTGCGGTCGTAGCCGGTCGGGCCGGCATCGGCGGCGAGGACGGCCACCTCGGCACCGGCCTGGGCGAGCGTCCGCAGTGCCGCGACGGTCGGAGCGAGATCCACCTCGGCGACGACGTGGAGGGTCACCGGAACGAAGCCGCCGACCAACCCGAGCCGGTAGGTCGCGAGAGTCGTGCGTACCGACTCCGGATCGGGCCCGAGGTAGCCGGTGGGACCCAGCTCGGTAGCCGCCAGGCCGAGGGCAGCCATCTGCGCCAGCACCACCGACGGCGGAAGCTCCACACCCCAGCCCGGCGCCTCGCAGACACCCCACGAGATCGGCGCACCGGCGACCCGACCCGTCAGCGAACCATGGTCCATGACCTGTCAACTCCTGTTGCCTCAGGTTGACGGGAAGTGCAGCGAGGCATCCACGACCTGCTCGACGTGCGGCCACCGCGCGGTGACTGCCTTTGCCCTGGTGTAGAAGCCCACACCCTCGGGCCCGTGGACATGCCGGTCTCCGAACAGCGAATCCTTCCAGCCGCCGAAGCTGTAGAACGCCATGGGCACAGGGATCGGCACGTTGATGCCAATCATCCCGACAGTCACCCTGCGCTGGAAGGTGCGCGCCGCCTCACCGCTGCCGGTGAAGACAGCGGTGCCGTTGCCGTACGGATTGGCGTTGACGAGACCGATGGCGTCGTCCAGGGTGTCGGCACGAAGGACGACGAGCAGGGGCCCGAACACCTCGTCCTGGTAGACCTTCATCGCCGGATCCACCCGATCGAGCAGACATGGTCCGACGAAGAATCCGTCCTCGTGGCCCGCTACGCGCAGGCCGCGGCCGTCGACGACGACGGTCGCACCTTCCTTGGCGCCGTTCTGGACGTACGCATCGACCCGCTCCTGCGCCTGCCTGGTCACCACCGGACCCATCTCGGCGGCGTCGTCGACACCCGGACCGACCTGGATCGCGCCCGCGCGGTCGCGGAGCTTCTCGACCAGCCCGTCACCAGCGTTGCCCACGGCAACGACGGCCGAGATCGCCATGCAGCGTTGGCCCGCCGAGCCGTACGCCGCCGCGGTGATGTGGTCGGCGGCGAAGTCGAGGTCGGCGTCAGGCAGCACAACCGCGTGGTTCTTCGCGCCACCGAGGGCTTGGACGCGTTTGCCGGTGCGGGAGGCATGCTCATGGACGTACTTCGCGATCGGCGTCGACCCGACGAACGACACGGCCGCGATCCCCGGATGGTCCAGAACCGCGTCGACGGCCTCCTTGTCACCATGGACGACGTTGAACACGCCGTCGGGCAGGCCCGCACGCTGCCACAGCTCGGCCACCAACGTCGACGCGGTCGGATCACGCTCGGACGGCTTGAGGAGGAAGGTGTTGCCGCACGCGATCGCGATCGGGTGCATCCACATCGGCACCATGACCGGGAAGTTGAACGGCGTGATCCCGGCCACCACACCGAGGGGTTGGCGGAAGGAGTACGCATCCACGCCGGTCGAGACCTGGTCGGAGAAGTCGCCCTTGAGCAGGTGCGGGATGCCGCAGGCGAACTCCACCACCTCGAGTCCGCGCTGAACCTCGCCCTTGGCGTCGGAGAGAACCTTGCCGTGCTCGGCGGTGACAATCCGCGCAAGGTCGTCGACGTGGGAGTCGACCAGCTCGCGGAACGCGAAGAGGATCTTCGCCCGGCGGGTGAGCGGGACGTCCTGCCACACCGTGAACGCCTTGGTCGCCGTGGCGACCGCGAGGTCCACGTCGGCGGCGGCGCCCAGCACGACGTCGGCCTGCCGCGCGCCCGTGGCGGGGTTCCACACCGGTCCGCGTCGCGAGGACCCACCCGGCGTCGACGCGCCACCGATCCAGTGCTCGACGAGTCTCGGCTCCGTGGCTCCCGGCTCGACGGGACTTGCGTCGTTGGTGGTCGACATCTCACATCCCTTGCTTCACAGGTACTCCGCTTACAGGTAGTGGCGCTGGCTCGGCTTGTTGGCGTTGTACTCCTCGCGCGCCCTGCGGGTGGACTCCAGCGCCGACACCTCGGCTACCGGCACGTCCCACCACGCGTCGGACGATGGTCCGCCGGCCAGCGGGTCGGTCTCGACGTGGACGACGGTCGTACGACTGGCCTCGCGCGCCTTCGTCAACGCGGCTCGCAGCTCCTCGATCGTGCCGGCGCGAAGCACATCCGCGCCCAGGCTCGCCGCGTTCGCGGCAAGATCGACCGGCAGCACGTCGCCGTCCAGTGCACCCGTCTCCGGGTTGCGGTAGCGATAACTCGTGCCGAACCGTTGCGCACCCACGCTCTCCGACAGCGAGCCGATCGACGCGAAGCCGTGGTTCTGCACCAGAACGATGACGAGCTTCACACCTTCTGAGACAGCCGTGACGATCTCCTGGGCGAGCATGAGGTAGGAGCCGTCGCCGACGAGGACGATGACGTCGCGGTCGGGCGCGGCCATCCTGACGCCAAGCCCGGCAGCGATCTCGTAACCCATGCAGGAGAATCCGTACTCCACGTGGTACTGCTTCGGGTCCCGGGCCCGGAACAGCTTGTGCAGATCACCGGGCATGCTGCCCGCCGCGTTGATGACGACG
>JBOHED010000562.1:0-2605 GCA_050700915.1 Actinopolymorphaceae bacterium
TCGCCTCGAAGTCGTAGAACTCGTACTCCGTGTCGCACCGGATCTCGGCCACGACGCTCGCCTCGGGCCGGCCACCGCCGAGGCGGTCCAGGACGCCGCACTCGATCTCGCGAGCGTTCTCGACGGCAGCCTCGACCAGCACCTTGGGATCGAACTGGCGCGCCCGCTCCACCGCGTCGGCGAGGTCGCCCGGGCGGTTGACCTTGGTGATGCCGATGCTCGAGCCGCCACGGGTCGGCTTGACGAAGACGGGATAGCCGAGGGAGGCGACCGCCTCCTCACAGGCGGGTCGGTCGCGCTCCCACGCGCCCGGCCGGATCACCGTGTAGGGCGCCACCGGGATGCCGTTGACGGCGAAGATCTGCTTGGCGTACTGCTTGTCCATGGCGATCGCGCTCGCCAGCACACCGGCCCCGACGTAGCGGACGCCCGCCATCTCGAGAAGTCCCTGGAGCGTGCCGTCCTCGCCGAACGGGCCATGCAGCAGCGGGAAGACGACGTCGACCTCGCCGAGGCTGCTCGGCCCGGTGGCGGGATCGAGGGCGACCAGGCCCTTGTCCGCGTCATTGGCGAGCACGACGGCCGCGCCCTTCTCGTCGACCTCGGGCAGCCGGCCGGCCTGGATCGCCAGGCGTTCGGGTTCGTCGCGTTCGAGGACCCACCGGCCGTCGAGGGTGATGCCGATGGGGATCACGTCGTAGCGGTCCCGGTCGAGTACCCGCAGCACACTGCCCGCGGTCGAGCAGGACACGGCGTGCTCCGAACTTCGCCCGCCGAACACGACGGCGACCCTGGGTTTGGCGTCGGTGGGAGACGGCCCGTCGGCGGGTAGTGCTCGGGGCGACAGGCTCCGCTCGGTCTCGCTCATCGCCCTGACCCTACTCGGCATGGCCGCCGAAATGTCACCGGTTGAGTCCCGCCAGCAGTCAGGAAGAATCCGCATATGCGCGAACTCCCCGACAACCTCGCCCCCTCGACACTCACGGTGACGGCCGGACGGCCGGCGCACCAACCAGATGCCCCGCTGAACCCGCCGTTGACGCTGGCGTCGACCTACGTCGCCGGTGGGGCGCTGGAGTACGGACGGTACGCCAATCCCACCTGGGAGGCGTTCGAGGAGGTCCTGGGGCGCTTGGAGGGCGGGCAGGCCCTTGCGTACGCCTCGGGCCTGGTCTCGATCGCCACGGTGATCGACCTGGTACCGGTCGGTGGCGTCGTCGTCGCTCCACGGCACGCCTATCTCGGCACCCTGGGGCAGCTCGCCGATCTCGTGGCATCCGGTCGGATCGGCGAGGCGCGACTGGTCGACATCGCCGACACCGAGGCGGTATGCGCTGCCATCCCGGGCGCCCACCTGGTCCTGGCCGAGTCGCCCACGAACCCGGCGCTCGAGGTGGCCGACCTGTCCACCCTCTGCGCGGCCGGGCGTGAGGCGGGCGCTGTGGTCGCCGTCGACAACACGTTCGCGACGCCGCTGCTGCAGCGCCCTCTCGCTGTCGGCGCAGACATCGTGGTGCACTCCGTGACGAAATTCCTCGCCGGACACAGCGACGTCGTCCTCGGTGCGTTGGTGACCGCGCCGACCCCGCGAGGTGCGCAGCTGCATGAGGATCTCGCCAGCCGCCGCCGGAAGGTGGGGGCGATTCCGGGGCCGTTCGAGACGTGGCTCGCGCTGCGCGGCATGCGTACTCTCCATCTGCGGGTCGAGCGCTCCTGCGCCAACGCGGCCGCCCTCGCTGAGTTGCTCGCCGCCCATCCGGCGGTGGAGCGGGTGCGCTACCCCGGGCTGGCGTCGGACCCCGGGCACGGCCGGGCGACCGCGCAGATGCGTGCGTACGGAGGGATCCTCGCGATCGAGCTGCGTGGTGGCGGGGCGGCGGCCGACGCGCTCACCCGTACGACCCGCCTGTGGGTGCACGCGACAAGCCTCGGGGGCGTGGAGTCGACGTTCGAACGCCGGCGGCGTTGGGCGAGCGAGATGCCGACGATTCCCGAGAACCTCGTCCGGATGAGCGTCGGCATCGAGGAGGTCGACGACCTGTGGCGTGATCTCTCGACCGCCCTCGACGGTCTCCGCGAGGGATAACCGCAGGCCGCGATCCTCGGTTGGATGGGGGGACCCTCCTCCAACCGGCCACTGGATGAGGGGCGCCTTCATCCAAACCTATCGGTTGAAGGGTCCCCTCACGCGAACGCCGACTGGCGCCAGGGTCCCCTCACGCGAAGACCGACTCGCGCAGGGGTCCCCTCATCCAAGGGCCGCACGGCGCCGTCAACGCTGCCGGACCCGCTTCTTGTACGGGTTTCCGATCGACGGTACGTCGAACTTGCTCGGGTCGAACCGGTCGTGCGGGGCCTCCTGGCCGCGCAACTCGGCGAGCAGGGACGTGATCGCGTCCATCACGACCACCGTGGCCTTCTTGAGAAGCGACAGCGTTGGCTGATCATCGCGAAACGCGGAAAGGTCGACCGGCGGACCCGCCGACATCCGCATCGTCTTGCGTGGCAGGAGCCGCGGGACCTTGGCATAGGGCAGGAGGACGTCCTGGGCGCCCCACTGGGCGATTGGAACGATGTCGCAGCCGGTACGAAGGGCGATGCGTAC
>JBOHED010000563.1:0-3682 GCA_050700915.1 Actinopolymorphaceae bacterium
CTGAAGCACATCGCCCAGCTCACACCGGTCCTGCGGGCGAACGCCGACGTGATCGCGACCGTGCAGAGCGGCTTCGTCGGACTCTGGGGTGAGGGTTACTACACCGACCACTTCGTCGCCGACCCGACCGATCCCGGCACCGTCACCGACCAGGACTGGGCGAACCGGCGCGACGTGTTTCTCGCGCTGTTGAGAGCGTTGCCGGAGGACCGCACGATCCAGGTACGCACGATGATGATGAAGCAGAAGGCGCTGGGCCGCCCGAGTGGAGTGGAGGGCGCGCTGACCGCGGACGAGGCGTACGACCGCTCACCGGTCGCCCGGATCGGCCATCACAACGACTGTTTCCTCGCCAGCCCTGACGACTTCGGGACCTTCCTGTCCGACCCGATCACGCTCGACCAGGAGTACCTCGAGCAGGAGACCGCGTTCGTTCCCATGGGCGGGGAGACCTGCACCGTCAACCCGCCCAGGTCGGAGTGGCCGAGCGCGGCGGCGGAGCTGGCGCGGTACCACTACAGCTACCTCAACACCGACTACAACCGCGATGTGCTGGGCAGTTGGGGCGAGGCCGGGATCGAGGAAGCCAAGCGGCGGCTGGGGTACCGGTTGACGCTGACCGAGGGTTCGTTCACCGAGGGCGTACGACCGGGCCGGGCGTTCACCGTCAACCTCGAGGTGCGCAATGACGGCTGGGCGGCGCCATACAACCGTCGGGACGTCGAGCTGGTCCTGGAGGGTGCGTCGAAGTCCTACACGGTGCCGTTGCGGGCGGACCCGCGCCAGTGGGCGGCGGGTGAGACGACCGACCTGGCGGTGAGGGCCTGCGCCGCCGTGCCGCCGGGCGAGTACCGGCTCATGCTCGACCTCCCCGCGCCCGAATCGCGACTGCGCTCGACCGCACCGTTGCCTGGTGTGCCGGGGACGACCTACCACTCGGCGTACGCCATCCAACTCGCCAACACCGGAGTGTGGGAAGCCTCGACGGGGACGAACGACCTCGGTCACACACTGGTGGTCGGTCATGACCAGCCGTCGACGGGACCATGCGCCGCTGGGTGGCTCGGGTCAGGACAGGGCGTCGACGACTGAACGGAGGAACGCCAGTTCGTCCTCGGTCGGCGGCTTGGTGCCGCCCTGGCCGCCGGACCCGGCCGAGTCCGCGTCGACCGCGGCGATCGTGAGCACCTGGTCGCCGACCTTGACATAGGTGCCGTCCATCGGTGCGCCGAAGTAGTACGCCTGGTCGCCGACGCCCTCGAGCGACTCGCCGCTGGACCGCCCGGCGTCAAAGGTCGCGCGGTAGTCGGCGGAGTCATCACTGCCGATCAGGACGGACACGCCTCGCGCGGTGAAGTCGCACGCGAAGTTCCGGTCGTTCGTCCCGACCGATCGCTGCCCGCTGAACTCGTCGACTCCGACCATCGTTCCGGCCAGGGCGAGGTCGACCTTCGTACACGGCTGCGCGATCTTCTTCGGCTGCACCCGGAGCGGGTCGGGCAACCGGAAGTGGGCCGTCCGCGCGAGTTCGATGGCCGCCGGGATGTCGGGCTTGGCGTCCTTACCGACGTGCAGACGTACGACGACGGCGACCGAACCCTGCAGCACGTGCACGTCGACCGTCTGTGGGGCGAGGCGTTGGCTGTTGTCGCGGCCGAAGACCGGTCGGTACGTGGTCTGGGTCCAGGCGTTGTCACCCAGCTGAGCGACCTCGCGCGGCTTGGCGTCCGGGCGCTTCTCGAGGCCGGGTCCCGGGTCGGCAGCTCGCCCGGGTTCGAAGTCGGCCGACGTCGTGCCGGTCGTCACCTCGACACTCGAGGTGTACGCACCGAAGCTGGCACCCTTCATGTATCCACAGGTCGTGCTCCACCCGCCGTCGGTCTGGCGGACCGACCGCGCGGTGACCTGGTGGCCCTTTATGTCCAGCGCGCGGTCGAAGTCGTCGGGCAGCAGCAGGTGGCACTCGTCGAAGAACTTCGGCTCGGCCGGCATCTCGAACCCCGGCTGCTCCTTCTCGGGCGGCCCGGGGTTCTCGCCGGTCTGCGGCGTACCGCCACACCCGACCGCACAGGTGAGCAGGGCTGAGATCGACAGGAGTACGGTCGCCGATCGCCGTCCCATCTTTCCCCCGAATCTGCCGGTGCTTCCTCGACCGTGGGCTGGTGCTCGCGTCTCGCCCGCCAGGAAGCATCCCGCGCGAGGCCGAGCCAGGGTGATCCTAAGGTTCCCCGCGCGGGACGTCTACGCCGCAGCACGTCCGGAGGGCGAGGCTTCGGCCGGCGTGCGGGCGGTAGCGTGGCGAGCCATGCGTGAACCGGACTGTGTGGGCGCCCTCATCCTCGACTCGCGGCACCGGGTCTTCGCCCAGCGCCGGTCACCGCACCGCCGCGTACTCCCCGGCGTCTGGGATGTCGTCGGCGGCCACCTCGAAGCTGGCGAGACCCCCGAGCAGGCGCTGGCCAGGGAGCTGACGGAGGAGACCGGCTGGAAGCTCGCCCACATCGAGGTGGTGATCGCCGACTGGGAGTGGGAGTGGGACGGGGTGGTACGCCGAGAACTGGACTATCTCGTCACCGTCAGCGGCGACCTGGACGCTCCTCGGCTGGAGGAAGGCAAGCACGACGAGTACGCCTGGGTGGGTCGGGACAACCTCGACCTGATGATGGCCGGTCGTACCGACAACGACCGGCGACTCCGCGACATCGTGGCCAAGGCGGTCCGGATCCGACTGACCGACCGACTCCGGCTGGAGCCGGTCGGGCCCGCCCATGTCGACGACCTGGTTCGCCTCCACGACGACCCCACGGTCGCGTTCTGGTACGCCGGACGGTGGGACCACGACGAGGCTCGGCGCCGGGCGACCCGGATGGGCGAGGCGTGGGAGGTCGACGGGGTCTGCAAGTGGATGGCGTACGAACGGACCGGCCGCGAGCAGGTCGGGGGCGAGCTGGCGGGTGCCGAGCTGGTTGGGCGGGGCGGCCTGTCCCGGATGGCCGCCGACGCAGAGGTGACGCGCCGAATCGAGGCGGCGCTGGGCGACCGAAGTCGGGGATGGGCAGGGCAGCGGATCGAGGTTGGCTGGGCGATCCTCACGTCGGCGTCGGGGCGAGGGCTGGCCACGGAGCTGGGCCGGGCCGGGCTGGCGTATGCGTTCGACACGCTTGGCGCGGACGAGGTGGTCGCGTTCGCCGAACGCCACAACACCCGGTCGCGCGGGGTGATGGAACGCCTCGGCATGGACTACGTGGGCGAGTTCCCCGGCGAAGGCCTTTTCGAGGGCGCCGAGGGTGTCCACGCATGGGCGCCGTTCGCGCTCTACGCGACCGCAGCCGGGCCCGGTCGCGCGTGGACAGCCAACCGGAGTCCCGTCTAGCTGGTGCCGGAATGTTGTGGAAAACAAGGTGGTCTCGAGCCTGTCGGGTTGATCATCATCTGGTAGAATCGTCGGTATGTTCGACCACGGGGGTGTGGACTTCTCGGTGTTGGCTTCGGCCGCGCCGGGTGCCGAGCTTGCCGCTGTGTTGTCGCGGATCGATTTGGCTGCGGTGAATGGGCATGTGCGTGTCCTGGTGATGGCCGCGTGGGAGCGGCAGTCGTCATGGGTGTCGTCGCTGTGAGCTCAGGGCATTCGGAGGGAGACGGCATTTCTTCTCGTACGCTTCCCGACCAGCCCCACCTCGAC